>JAOZLS010000153.1 GCA_029934705.1 Bacteroidales bacterium
ACTCCGAAAACTTTGACTTTTCGTAATGGTTTCATCATTTATCACTCAAAGAAATTATAAAATTTATCACATACCAATTTAGAAAAAAAATGCCTGTTGTAGGTGTTTTCGCCTACAACCTGTATGACATACACATAAATACTACTATTAGATTAAACACTTTGACAAAGCCAAATCTATTAGCTATTTTTCTTTTTTTTTCTTTTAAAAAATTGTTAAACTAAAAAAATTATGATTATTTAAGCATAATTAGTAAATGTTCGATAGTGTTTTTATTATATTTGCCTTCGCAAATAAAGTAGTAACCAATATTATCTTCGACAATAAAATGACATTAAATTATAAAACTCTTAACCCAGCCATATACTTTGGCTTAATTTTGTTTATAGTCCCAATATACTTTTTCTTTATTCAAAAAATTGATAACTCTAACCAGAGTACAAGTAATAATAACGCATTCATAACGCCTCCATACACTGAATATGAAACCCAATGGGTTGATTCTGTTTTTGCAAAAATGACTTTAGACGAAAAAATTGGTCAGCTATTTATGGTTGCTGCCTATCCTAAAAACGGACAAGCAGACAAGGATAGAATGACTAATTTAATTAATAAATATAAAGTTGGTGGAATAATCTTTTTTAAAAGTGGTCCTGTACGTCAAGCAAATCTAACAAACTATTATCAGTCTATTTCTAAAACCCCTTTAATGATTGCAGGCGACTACGAATGGGGTCTTTCAATGCGAATGGATAGTACAATACGATTTCCACGACAAATGACACTTGGTGCAATTAAAAACAATAAATTAGTTTACGATTTTGGCGAAGAAGTAGCCCGACAATGCAAGCGAATGGCTATTAATATAAATTTTGCCCCTGTTATTGATGTAAATAATAATCCGGCAAATCCTGTAATTAATAGCAGATCATTTGGCGAAGATAAAATTAATGTAGCAAACAAAGGAATTGCTTATATGTTTGGTTTACAAGACAATAAAATAATGGCAACCGCAAAACATTTCCCAGGACATGGCGATACAAATGTTGACTCGCACAAAGATTTACCAATAATTAACCACTCAAGAAAAAGACTTGACACACTAGAAATGTATCCTTTTAAAAGACTAATAAACAGCGGATTAAGTGCTGTCATGATAGCCCACCTAAGTATTCCTTCGCTTGAAAAAAATATAAAAACTCCTTCAAGTTTATCAAGACCAATAGTTACAGATATTTTAAAGAATGAATTAAAATTTAAAGGTTTAGTTTTTACTGATGCACTTGGAATGCATGGAGTTACAAAATATCATAAGCCTGGCGAAACTGAAGTTTTAGCACTTATTGCTGGTGCCGACGTTCTTTTAATGCCTAAAGATGTGCCTATTGCAATTGCAGAAATAAAAAAAGCGATAAAAAATAAAAAAATTAGTATTTCTGAAATTAATAAAAAATGCAAAAAGATTCTAAAATCTAAAAGATGGTTTAATCTTCAAAATTATACTCCTATAAATACAAAAAATTTATACACAGACCTTAATTCTGACTATGCAAAAAATCTAAACCGTAAATTAATTGAAGCTTCTACAACAATTGTAAAAAACGAAAATAATATTCTGCCACTTGTAATAAACAGCAATATTAAAACTGCAAGTATTGCAATAGGAAATGGAAACATTTCAAGCTTTCAGCAAACCTTAAAACTATATGAGGATGTTAAGAATTTTGCAATATCTAACACTTCTGATGCTGCTACTTTCAATAAAAAAATTGAAATTCTGAAAAAATATGATAGGGTAATTATTAGTATTCATAAAATTAGCTTTACAAAGAAAAACTACGGTATATCCCCTACTACCGTAAACTTTATATCTAAACTAGCAGAAGAAACCGAAGTTATTGTTACAGTTTTTGGAACACCGTATGCTCTTAGTGTACTAAAAAACACCAACAAATATAAAGCTGTCGTACTTGCTTATAGCGACAAAAACATATATAGAAAATTTGCAGCCGAAGCTATTTATGGAGGCATAAACGTAGATGGAAAACTTCCTGTTTCAACAGGTAATTTTATTATTCCTAAAAAAGAAATAAATATAAAAAAAATCAGATTACAATATTCTAATATTCTTGAACTAAATATTAACCCGATAAAAATTGCTCAAATAGACTCAACAATAAAAAATGCAATAAAAATTGGAGCAACGCCAGGTGCTACAATATTAGCAATTAAAGAGGGAAAAGTATTTTATCACAAATCATTCGGCTATCATACCTACCAGAAAAAAACGAAAACAAAAAACAGCGACTTATACGATCTTGCATCACTAACTAAAATTTTAGCAACAACATCTTCAATTATGATACTATACGACCAAAAAAAAATAGATGTTAATCAGAAATTATCAAAATATTACGCAGAACTAGATTCAACAAACAAAAAAGATATTGTAATTTCTGAAGTACTAGCACACCAAGCAGGACTAGCATCCTGGATTCCATTCTACTTAAAAACTTATGAAGATAGAAGTACAAACACACTTAGCAAAGAAATATATTCAAATAAAAGAAAAAAAAAGTTTAATACAGAAGTTGCCAAAGGACTTTATATATTAGATAGTTACAAAGACTCAATATATGCTAGAATTTTTAAAACAAAAATTAAATCTCCTCATAAATATAAATATAGCGATTTAGGTTTTTATCTATTTTATCAAATGATTGAAAAAATTACAAACACAGCTTTTGATGAATACACATACAATAACCTATATGCACCATTAGGAGCATACACCCTTGGTTTTAACCCTTTAAAAAAGTTTAAAAAAGAAAATATTTTACCTACCGAAAACGATACATTTTTCAGGAAACAGCTACTACAAGGCTATGTTCACGACTATGGAGCTGCAATGACAGGTGGAGTTAACGGGCATGCTGGTCTTTTTTCAAATGCCAACGACGTTGCTAAAATTATGCAAATGCTACTACAAAAAGGCACTTATGGTAACAAGAGGTATATAAAAAAAACAACCGTAGAACTATTTACAACATGTGCCTTTTGTAACAACGATAACCGAAGAGCATTAGGCTTTGATAAAGTTCTTCGAGGACAAAATGGAATTCCTTCACATCACGCATCCGACAAAAGTTTTGGACACTCAGGCTTTACAGGAACTTTTGTATGGGCTGACCCAGAATCCGAATTTGTTTACATATTTTTATCAAATAGAGTTTACCCCAATAGCGAAAACAACAAATTATTAAAATTAGATATAAGGACAAAAATTCATAGTTATTTTTATGAATCTTTTCCTAAAGCAGTTTTTCCGACCCAATACATCAATTAAAAAAAAATCAAATAATTAATAACATAATAACAATTTGCAATAATGAAAATTATAAAATTTTATATACTAATATTAATAATTATACTAAATATAGGTAAAACAAATGCACAAAAAGATAAAATAATTGATATTACAGCCAAAATATTAAACTCAAGTAACGGAAAATCTATAGGTTTTGCAACAATTGTAAATACAAAAAAACGAATAGCTGTATTAAGCGATTCAGCAGGCTATTTTCATTTTACAATTTTAAAATCTGATATACTAAAAATTTCTGCAATAGGATTTCAAACATCTAGAATATCATTTAATGACTCAATTTACGATAAACTTAAAATTTACACTATATATTTAACAGAAAAAACCTACTCAATTCAAAAAGTAGATATTTATGAAGCCAGGTGGAAAGATCTTGAATACGAATTTGCAAACATGGACATAAAAAGGGATGAAACCCAAGAAAGAATCCAAGAATGGTTTCAATCAATAATAAATACACAAGACCTAGCTCTTATTACCTCAGCTGCTGCTATAGGAATTCCGATAAACTATAAAACAAAAAGCGAAAGACAAAAAATAAAAGTTGCCGAATTTGAAAAACAAGATAAAGAAGACCGTTTTATAAAATCAAAATTTAATACAGATGTTATAAAATCAGTTACTGGCTTACAAGGCAAGGAAGCCGAAAAATTTATGAGGTATTGCAACTTTAATAGAAACTTCCTACTTACGGCAAATGAGTACGAAATAGCATTACAGATAAAAAAAAGATTTAAAGCATACAGTAAAAAAAGTAATGTAAATTTTAATTAAGAAAATAAAATTTACATTAAAATAAACTTTTATAACATAAAAAGCTAGTCAATAATAATTAATTTGTATATTTATGCTTATATAATAAGTAAGCTTAATTCAAATTAAAAAAAATGACTAAATTATATAAAATAGGTTTTATTATATTTATAAGTTTTATTTTTCTATTACCAAGTAAAAAACTATATGCACAGTGTGATTATAATTATATATATAATAAAATTACAAAAACTGCAAAAAGCGATACACTTATAATAATTCGAGATTTTTTACCTGACAAAATCAATAATCCCTCAAACACATGGGTCATTAGCTTAAAAGCAAATACAAAATATAGAATATATTATTTCTCCGAAAATGAAAATGATGAAATGTATATTTATAAAATTACAAAAAAAGAAAAAATTATTGTAAATTCCATTTTCAGTAAAAAAAACAATAATTTTGTTACCATACTTAATACAAAAGATCAAATTTATCAAATAAAATTAAAAACAGAAAACCCAAATAAATGTTTTTTTTCAGCCCTATTCTATTTACAAAGGGAATAAAATATTATCATAAAAAACATTTATTAGCAATATTTTTTTGTTAAAAAATATAAATTTTATATTTTTACAGAATATCTTATATATAGTATATGAAAGCATCTTCAGAAAATAAACAAAAAAACTTAGCTTACGATCTCTTTAACGAGATGCAGAAGAATAATCTTGAATACACTTATCGAGGAAATTTTTCGTCAAAAATATCTGATACAATACTAACACTTGCTGAAAACAACCTTAACAATGCTGATACTCCACTAAAAACACGAAAAAGAGTATATTTCATTATGGTTGAAGGTTTACAAAATGTAACTAGGCATCAAATTGAATCTATTAGCGATGATTTAAAAAAATATCCCAGCCTCTTTGTTGTTCAAAGAAAATCTCATGGATATTTTATTACTACAGGAAACCTTATTAAAACTGAAGAAAAAGAAAATATTACAAAACTTATTACGAAAATCAATAGCCTAAACCCTACCGAATTAAAAAAATTCTCCCTTGAAATACTAGATAGTGGCGAAATATCATCAAAAGGAGGTGCAGGATTAGGACTTGTAGAAATGGCACGACGTTCAAAAAATAAGCTTCTGTTTGACTTTATAAAAGTTGATGATAAGCACCTATTTTTCTATATGCACACTAAAATACCGCATACAGACAACGCAACCGAAAGCAAAACTGTTACAGAAGACAATTCATTAGAAACAATAAAAGATTTACACCAGGTACTTGAAAACCAGAATATTATATTAAATTTTTCAGGGAATTTCACACAAGATACACTAATAAATTTACTTTCAATAATTGAAAAACAATTACAAGGTACTGTAATTTTAAAAATGAAAGTATTTAATTTAATGGTTGAAATGCTGCAAAATGTTGTTAAACATGCCGAAAATTATAAGCGTAACGATGTAGTAGGAAAACATGCAATATTCTACATTAGCGAAAGCGATAACGATATTAAATTTACAACTGGTAACTATATTAAAAATGAAATAATTGATAAGTTTAAATCTAAACTTGATACAATAAATTCTCTTGATAAAGACAAGTTAGCCGATTATTATAACAAAAGTTTATTCAACTTTGAAGACAATACCGATGTACACACAGGTTTAGGTCTGATAGACATTAAGATGAAAAGTAAAAATTCATTCAAATATGATTTTTATAAAATTGACGATGACTATTCGTTTTTCTCATTACAAACAATTATTACTAAAATGAAAACTGAAATATCTAAATTTACTTCAAAAGCAGAAGCAGACACTCCAGAAGTTATATTAGACGCAGAAACAGGAAAAATGTCATTCATAGGTAGGTCAATACCCGAGAATGCTGTTACATTCTTTAAACCTATTCACGAATGGGTTAATAATTATGCCCAGTCCCCAATTGAAAACACTGAAATAACTTTTAAACTTGATTATTATAATACTGCTAGCGACAAGCAAATCGCAAAATTAATGCTAGCCTTTGAAAATATTTCTGAAAATAATAAACTAGTTATTAAATGGAAATACATAAAAGGTGATTACGAAATGATGAATGATGGAACAAAATATCAAGAACTTACTAGCCTTAATATTAAACTAATAGAAGAATAGCAAGCTTACCCCCTACTTTTTCATACACAAATCTTTGCATAAATGATTAGAAGTTTTCATAAATATGAAGTAAAGATTATTGCAAAAAATTTCAAAACACCAAATTTTGAATTCAAAAATACTGCACAAATATCTTTTTATAATAATGAAAACGCTATTATAAAAAAAATTGAGCTAGCCTATACAGATAATAAAGCAATTGAAAATATTTTTATTAAGAATAATGAAATAAACCTTGATAATTGCTACATAAAAGAAATTGATACCAAATATATAAAAGGAAAAACAAATAAAACAATATTAAATTTCTCTGCTGAAAACTGCTTCTTTGATAGTAAAAACTCCATAATTGACTTTTCAAATATTATACTAAAAAGCAATGAAATATTATTCAATAACTCCATCTTTATTGCAGATAAAATAGAATTTTCAAATACAATATTTAACTCCAAACAAGTAAATTTCGAATACACTTACTTTAAATGCAAAGAGATATCTTTCCAGAAATCTATCTTTTACAAAGGAGACATAAGCTTTAAAAATTCAAAATTTACTAATGGATATAAGAATTTTCAAGAAATACAATTTAACAATGGCCGAAAAAATTTTGAAAATATTGACTTTGGAAACGGAGACATAGACTATACTGCCACCAACTTTGCCAATGGTAAAAAATCATTTAAAAGCTCAATCTTTGGAACAGGAAAAATAGATTTTTCAAGAGTACAATTTGGTATTGGAGAAACTTCTTTTGAAAAAGTATATTTTGACGATGGAGACATATCATTCAGATCTGCTATATTTAAAGAAGGGAAAGTTAACTTTATAAGTGCAAATTTTGGTAACGGAAAAAAACATTTTATTAATACAGACTTTGGCAATGGAAATGTAATATTTAAAAATGCTGACTTTAAAAATGGAAAAGTATCATTTAGACTAGCAATATTTGGCGAAGGTATAGTTGATTTTCACTACTCCGAATTTGGAAACGGAGACATTATTTTTGATAGCACCAAATTTACCAATGGCGGAATAGATTTTAAAACCGTAAATTTTGGAACAGGCAAAGTTAGCTTCAGAAAAGCATTTTTAGGTAATGGCAATATTATTTTTGAAGCATCCAAGCTTAAAGGAATTTTTATTATATCCAATACAGTTTTTGGAAATGGCGAATTTAATTTTCAAGACGTTTATTTTGAAAATGCCGATTTAGAAATTATTAATGTCGATTTTGGTCTAGGAAAAGTAACATTTAATAATTCTAGATTTAACATATTATCTCTAAAAGAGTCGCAACTAGATAATTTCTTCGATTTAAGACTTAGTAAATGCAATTTACTAAACCTTTCAAACACAGTAATAAAAGATATTATAGACATTAATCCACTTGGGTATACAAGTACTATTAAAGACTTTAACTTTACAGAAATGAGACTTTTAGGACGAATATATTTAGACTGGAAAGTAAACAACGTAAAAGAAATTATATACAATCAACAATCAACATTTAAAAGTAAGAGTGAGCAATTTAGAATGTTGAAAGAAAACTACAACCTAACTGGGCAATATTCCTATGAAGACCAAGCCTACGTTGAATTTAAAAGATGTGAAGCAAAAGCAAACCTTGAAATTGAAAAAGCAAGAGGAAAATTAAAAAGAATAAAAGCACACTTAAAATTTTGGTTTGAATGGCTAATTTTTGATAAAATGGGAAAATACGCCACAGACCCTTTAAGAGTACTTATTACCATGGGAATAACCTATCTTATATTTACATTAACATATATATTGGTTGCCGAATTTGGAGACATACACATAATTTCATCACTTTTTGACTCAAACGACCCTAGAGTCCTAAATCCCTATGGAAGAGCATTCTATCATAGTGCTATAACCTTTCTTACAATTGGTTACGGCGACTATTATCCCGATGGAATTTCACGATGGATTTCGGCAATCGAAGGATTTACAGGACTTTTTCAAATGTCATACTTTACCGTAGCATTTGTTAGAAAAGTATTAAGATAACATTTAATAATTAGCTAATTACTAGATAGATGGCGGAAATAAATAAATATTACAATAGAGAGTTAAGTTGGTTATCATTCAACAAATTAGTTCTTGATCAAATTAAAGACAAAGAACTACCTGTTTTTGAAAGAATAAAGTTTCTTGCTATTTACGCTTCAAACCTTGATGAATTCTACCGTATTAGAGTTGCATCATACCAAAGTTTGATAGAAATACCACAAAAAACTAGAAAAAAGTTAGAATTTAAACCCGAAGATATTCTAATAAGAATAAAAGAAGAGATACTTATTGCTCAAAAAGAGTACGAAGAAATATTTAATGGAGAAATAATTCCTGAACTAGAAGAAAAAAATATAATAATATACAAAGATCAAAAATTAGAAGACATTCATAATCAGTTTATTAAAACATTTTTCTATCAAGAAATACTACCCGAAATACAACCTGTTCTTCTTTCAGATTCTGGCGAAGTATTATCATTTTTACAAGATAATGTAATATATCTTGCTATAAAAATGCACAAGAAAAAAGACCTAAAAAAAGAGAGACCACAATATGCTGTTATTAAAATACCTACAAAACACATAGGACGATTTGTTAAATTACCTTTACTTAAAGGCAAGCATTTTATCTTTTTTTTAGAAGATATAATACGAAAAAACCTTCATATACTCTTTCCTGGCTACAATATTGACTCAAGCTATAGTATTAAAGTATCAAGAAATGCTGATTTACAAATCGAAGATGATTTTTCAGGGAATATTTTAGATAAATTAAGAAAAAGCCTTAAACAAAGGAAAACTGGACTACCTGCCCGTTTTGAATATGATAGAAGTACTCCTAACGACTTATTAAAAGTACTAAAAATGGCATTTAACCTATCCGAAAATGATTATGTAAAAGGTGGTAAGTACCTAAATTTTAAAGATTTTTTCGATTTTCCAAACCCCTATAAG
>JAOZLS010000154.1 GCA_029934705.1 Bacteroidales bacterium
TCGATATTAATGAGGATATAGTAAACATTTACCCAAACCCAGTATCTGACAGACTAACAATCACATCGAAAATTGAAATATCAAATGCTATTCTATTTGATATGTATGGTAAAAAATTAACTAACTACTCAGTTAATAACACAAAAGCTATATTTGATATGAAGGCTTATCCTCCAGGCAAATATCTTATAGCCTTTTATATAAAAGATAAAATGGTGATGCGTAAATTGGTTATTTCAAGATAAATTTTATCGAAATAGTTTATTTAATTCTCATACTAAAGGCTTAAGTTTTCAACTAGGCTTTTTTTAGCAGTTTACCGAAATAATCGGAAGACTTGCAAAACCAAAAAGCGTAGATAGAATCGACTATTAGCATCTTTGTTCTTTATTTTACATAGTCAGCTCAGTTGGGGCTGTCGATCAAAGTTATTCATTTATTGTAGGGTAATATTCGTCTCTTATAATACCGAATAATATATTATTAAGTAGATACTCAGGTTTAATATTAAAAATTCTATATCTCTTATTCTTTTTCAGCAATACTATTTTATTGCCATTCTGATAATACTTACCTTTCACCTTTGTGTATCCTTGAGGGACAGTTTTATTAATTATAACATCAATTTTATATGTGCTATCAAAAAAACTGATAAATTTTGATTTTTTATTAAGACTAAAAACTTCCTTAAAAGAAAGACCCAATATCCTCACCTTTCTTATATAGTTATTTTCAATCTTAATATTTTGTGCAAACATTAGATTAGAAACTAAGAAAAGAATCAAAACAATATTTTTTTTATTTGATATTTTCTCTTTCAGAACCTGACAAAGGTACTTGAATGAGGAGTGGTATAATTTTCCCATTGCTCTTAAAATTTATTCTTACTGTAGTTATTTCATCTATTTTATTAACACTTAATCTTTTTGCTTTATATGTCATCCCTGTTAGCAGTACCATTTCATTTCTATAGTGAACTCCCCTTGCTTAGCTTTTTCGTTTTTTATTTTACATAGTCAGCTCAACTGGGTAAATTTAATTTATTTTTCTGATAAATCAATAGACTCAATAAATTGTCTGCCTATGCTAAAATGTATAAGCCCAAGATGTTGCAATCTTCCAATAATCATTGCTGGATGTGTTCCGAATTGTTCAGCAAAATCTTTTATTTCAAGCTCAGTTACAGGTAAAGCATTAATAACTTCTTCTTCTTGTTCTTTTGTAAGCGTCCATTTAACGGCAAATTCATCGGCTTCTTTTTCATATTTCGGATTATCGCCTTCAAAATCTCCATTTTCAATAGAAATATATTTTTTGCCGTGCAAAATAATGTGTCCAGCTTCATGAAAAAAGGTAAACCAAAACCTATCATTTTGCCTATACCTTGCCGAAAGTTGAATAAGTGGAGTATTATTTAACCAACGAGTTGAACCGTGAATAGGGGCTTTTGGCAAATTAGGTGTGTATAAAACAACTACACCAGCCTGCAAACAAAGTTCTTGTAACTGTGTAAAAAAATCATTTGGCTGTTTAGCCATTATTTTTTTTATTTCTTTAAGGTTTTCCTGAAATTTAACTTTGTTATATTCGGGGGCATTTATTTCTTTTGCTTTATTTTGCCCTTGCTGTAACCATGCAGATATTGCAGGAGCCTCTTTTGCCTGTGCAAGTGAAATTCTAAATGCTACTTTTAATTGTTTATTTAAAAAAATATTTTCCCAAGCATTGTATTCTGCTATTTGGAAAAATGAAAGTAAATTTTCTGCCTTTTCTTTTATTTTTCTAGTTTTTGGTAGCCAAGCATTGTTAGCCATAGCTGGATATGGAAACATTTTCGCCCATCCACAGGCTTGCTCTATCGCTTTTTCTCTTTTCTCTTTTGCAATAAATTCATCATAAGCTTGTTGACTGTTAAGCCAAAAACGAACAGGGATTTTTGTAACATTTTCAAATTTAAAAGCCATATCCTTTGTAACAGAACTATTTCCTTTAATAATGGCTATAATAGTTTTTTCAGGTTTACCTGTTCGGAGAGCAAATTCTTTTTTGCTCATACCCATTTCTTCAAGTTTTTCTTCAAGGGTTTCGCCCGGATGAAAAACGATGCTTGGAAAGTATTGATTTCGTATGTCCATTTTATTAGCCCTCTTTATGATAATTTGTAATTTCAACTATTTCTACATCAGCAATTTCCATCCAAATATATCTACCACTTTCATCCATAGGAATTGGATTTTCTGTCGGTGTAAATATTAATCTGTAAGGCTGGTCTAAATCACAAGCCCACTGCCCCTTTCGATTAGTGGTAAGCTCGTGAAATTTGCCAGGTAAATTTCGAACATCTTCAAGGGTTGTTACATTTCTTAAACTCAAAAGTCTTTTATGCAAAAGTTTAGCTCTTACTTGTCCGAGTTTTTTTACTGCCATTTTATAATTGTTGGCGTATTTCTCTATTTTTTTATTTGCAAAGGTAATATTCATTGTAAATATACAAAAAATAATTAACATTAAGTGTTAATTAAAATAATTATTATAATAATTCGGTTAAAATCCTTTTTTAACTAGCAGTTCTCAACTGCCATACGTAGCATAACTAAACTCACACAATAATAATCTTTTTTAAGCAATATGTAAAATGTTTTACTTGTTTTGTTTTCATTTTACCGAAGCTAAAGCTTTAATCGAAGCCTTCGGTTTCTAACACATTTTGCAAACACTAGTGTTACTTACGCAATGATAGTTGAACGTGTCCCGATTTTTCTTTCGGAAAACTATCAAAATAAAAAATCGTAGAAAAATTCTACACTTAGCTTTTTCGTTTTTTATTTTACATAGTCAGCTCAGCTGAGTTTACCTGCATTTCTTATCGTCATACTAAACTTGATTCAGTATCTACCGCACTATCTGATAGTAATTGTTATGCAATCCGATAACACATAGTTTCCAAATCAAGTTTGGAAAGACGCATTAATAAGAGGACTGTAATCTTCTGATTATCAGTCAATATAAGAAAAATCAACTAAAACCAAAAACAACACCAATATTAAATATTTTTACCAACAATTTCCTTTAAAAGAGCCTTTAGTATAAACTAAACTATCGAAGTAGTTTATTTAATTCTTCTATAATAATATCAATAGATTCTACACTCCAATACTCATGTTTTTTGTCGCTTTTAGTAACTACCTCTAAACCAGAATTCATACTATCACCTTTACCTCTAGTTATTTCTCGGTAAGTATTAATAGTTTCGAGAGGCACTGTTTCAAAAGGCTCTAATTTACCAGCTTTCCCTATTTTTAAAAAGAAAATATTTTTATTTGTGAGCCTAAAAATTTTGTTTCCTAAAACATCAATTCCTAAAGCTTTTTTTGTTGCTAATTCTGTAACAAGCTCTATTTCATCGTCCGACATGTAGTTTGGTGTTTTATTATTAGCATTTGTTTTATTAAAAATTTTCACCATCCTGCTTAAAGGAAACATTACTGAAGTTCCGCCAGCCATTAATGCAAAAACATCGTTTTCTTCGGTAGTTTTTTCAAATTTCACAGTTTGTGGTTCATTATTAACTTCTAAATATAATATTCCTTTACTTCCCATTTTCTGCGGATAAACATCAAAGTCGGTAATATCGCTAGTATTAATAGTCTTAATATCTTCAAGTTTATCATCAATATAATCCTGAACTATTATTTTATTGGATGTAATTTTAAAAGTTCCTTCTTTAGTTGTAAGAAAATCAATTAATTTTTCTTCTTTTAAATAATTAGGTATTGCCGAAGGATTTTGCTCGTATATTGTATTAATAAATTTCATTACGGCAACATCGTTGTTTATTGGGTGATAAAATACTTTTAAAACAGCATCATTACCTTTTATATTCATAAAAATATAAATTTGTGCTCCTCCCATTTTTATTTCACTCACAAAATCTATAAAACTTACGTCTATAGCTGTAAATGTATCTTTCACTTTCAGTTTTCTAAAAACTGGGGCATTTGTAATAATAAATCTATTTTCGGAAGTTAAAGCCAATATTCCTCTGCCATAAGCTTTACTTTTCATTGCTGCATAAGCAATAACTGTTTCCGATTGATTAATTACTTTTTGTAAATTTTTCGAGACACTCTTGTTTGTTAGTAGCATAGTTTTTAATTTTTATAAAATTTATAATTTTTAAATGAAAAAATCAAGTTTTTTTTCACTAAAAGCACAAAAAATTGATGAATTTCAATTTTTTAAACATTTTGTTTAATTTTACACCATAAAATAAACAAATTTAATTTTATGAAAACTATTAAGTTTTGTAGTAACTACCAGAGTAATGCTGTTATTAATAAAAGCACAGTTATAGAATCATTCATTTTCACCCTTAATCAATCAGAATATTATACCGAAAAAGATAATAATAAAATACATTTTAATCGTCATAGTTCACTTTCAACAGATAGGTCTAAAAATACAACAGAAGGATCAATAATATTAAAATCTGGTACAATATTTTTTGATTTCAACCAAAATAATATAAATATGTGCGGGATGATCTCACTTACAAGTATCTATTTTAGAGCCTTTATGTTCAGCTTTATATTTTATTCAGTATATTATTATTACTCTTCAAATGATATATTAAAAATAGCAATATATTTTGGACTATCGTTTATTTTCATTACAATTTTCAGCATTATATTTTTAAAAGCAAGAACACTATATATTAATAAAAGCATTATTTAAGCATTAATAATTATAAATCATCAACATGGATTAATGTTTATGATTTTTTTTGTAGTTTTACCAATTATTTATAACATCGGTATAATTTTTGAAATTACACATGTAAAACAATAGCTATTTAGTCAAAAAAATCTAATATTTTTGGTTGATATTGCGTTAATTTATTAATTTAGTTTTACAATTACCAAAAATTATAAAAACTTTATAATAATGTATAAAAAACATTTTAAAACCCTATAAACTGGAAAAAATGAAAAAAGTATTACTGTTTATTTTGGTCTTTTCTTTTATTTACAGTTGTAAATATAGCGAAACGGGCTATTCCTTTTCAAGAGAATATGATAATGGAACTTATCTTACCTCAAGAAGTGTTGCAAAGTATATTAGTGGAAAACCAGACACAGCAATTGTAATTCGTGATGTTTATGCAATTTTACAAGAAGAAATAATGTACTCGGACAATGCAAAAGATAGTATTTTAATTTATGGGCATTGCTGGTCAACATTACCTGAACCAAGAGTAACCGACTCTATGGCAACTAGATTTTTTAATGGCGATGATTTCCCAATCTCATTTGTTGATACACTAATGATAGGGTCTAAATTCACAAGTGTTTTAGGAAATTTGGCTCCTGAAACTCAATACTATGCACGTTCTTTTGTAATTTGTGGTAAGTTTGTTAATGGAGAACCTGTTTATACAGATACAGCTTTTAACCCTGTTATTTATCCGTTTGCTACTGATGAACCAAAAGATGTTTGGGAAATTAGAGCAGAGTTTGATGGAGGAGAAATGAGAGGTGCAATGTCATTTACACATGATGACAAATTATATATGGGAATGGGACATAATGAATTTGGTATAAGTAATGATATTTATGAATACGACCCACAAACAGACTTATGGACTTTAGTAACTACATATCCTAATTCTGCAACTAAAGTTAGTAATGCTGTAGCCTTTGTAATTAAAAATGTAAAAGTAGGCTACGGAGTATATCATGACTATGCCTACATAGGAACAGGTTTCTCAGTTGAAGGTACCGATACTGTTATGAATAGAGAGTTTTGGAGATGGGATTTTGCAGACGAATGGGTTCGGTTAGATTATGGATCTGAATTTGGAGGTTTTCCTCTTCAAAATGCAGTAGCTTTTTCTATAGATGGACTTGGTTATGTAATGTTAGGAACTGGAGGAAACGGTGTTGCACTTAATGAAGTTTGGAAATTAGACCCCGAAGATATTGATGAAACTCATGTACTAGGAACTTGGACAAAAATAAACCATTTTCTTCCAGGAAGTAGAACCAAAGCTGTGGCATTTGTTATTGATGGAAGTGCTTTTATTTCGGGCGGAGTTGATGATAATGGAATATATAAAAAAGACTTATACATGTTTAGGCAAACTGTTGATGGAAATGGTGCTTGGGCAAGAAAAAAAGATTTTCCAGGCACAGCTCGTATCGATGCTGTAGCATTTTCTCTTGAAAGCATGGGTTATATAGGCACAGGTTGGGACGGTGATTCGTTAAGAACTGACTTCTGGAGATACAATCCTTATGTTAATGAATGGGATCAAAGAGCTTATTTTGGGGGACTAGCAAGAAGTGAAGCCTTTGGTGTTGGTGTAAAATATGGCGATAATGATTACAGAGGCTATGTTGGAACAGGAAGAGGACTTACAAATGCCGATTTTTATTCTGATTTCTGGCATTACAGACCTTAATCTAATAGAGGGTAATCAAATTCTTAACAAACTAAATATCAAATATTTTCAAAATGAAAAAAATATATCTTACAGTTATAATTATCGGTTTCCTTTTTACAAGTGCGTTCTCGCAATTTGGAGGAAATGAAGAGTATAGATATTTATCTATTAAAGCTGGTTTTACTAATAGCTTTTTAGATAATCAGCCAGACTCTATAGGCTCAAAATTTTTAAAATCTCCTTATGGTGATATGCAATTAATTCCTGACGAGAACTATTTTGGTTACACTACAGGGTATTATGGAAGCATACATTACAACTACGATTTAGAATCGGGAAATGTTGGAGTAGTTTTTGGAGCTGCGTATAATAGCTATGGTATTTCAGCAAAATATCATACTCCAAACGAAAATTATTGGTTAATTGAAAATCAATATGTTTCAAATGTATCTTTTCCTGTGTATATAAAATTTGGAAAAGATTATTACGACAAACAATTTTATATTTATGCTGGAGGCTCGTATGACATGAACTTGCTTTTACGCCAAACAGAAGAAGTAGGCTGGAGAACAGATATTTTAAATACTGAGCTTGATAAAAATATGCTTTTAAAGAAAAATATTTCAGGAATTTTCGGTATAAATTATATGTTTTTAAATATTGAAGCTAATTATGTATTTGGTGGCTTCTTAAATAAAGACTACCAATTACTTTTATACGACGGACAACAAACTGTAAAACCTTATGAATTATTTCCAGACAAAGTTCTATATATTAAAGCAGGACTAACAATTCCTCTTAACAGTTGGACTCCTCGCCAGATATACTCTCTTGAGAAGTGGTTCAGAAAAGTTTTTAAATAAGTCAATAGTTTTAATTATAATATTGAATATATAACAAAAGGAGTTGCTTTAGAAGTAACTCCTTTTGTATTTTATCTTATACCACAATTATAACAGCAATTTAGTATATACCAATTATTCCTTAACGTGCGGTAAAGTAAAATAGAATGTAGTACCAATATTTTCTTCCGACTCAAAATACATTTCGCCTCCAAGCAACTCTGTTAAACCTTTTGATATTGCTAGTCCTATACCTGTACCACTTTTAACCTTAGTGTATTCCGATTCGACTTGCCCAAAACGAGAAAAAATTATATGTTGTTTATCTTTTGGAATACCTATTCCAGTGTCTTTCACATAAAATTTAACAAAGTCATTTATTACTTTATATCCAAATACAATTTGCCCTTTACTAGTAAATTTTAAAGCGTTACTTATTAAGTTTATAAATATTTGTTTTACTCGATAAATATCAGTATAAATTTCTAAATTTTTAAGATTAACAGATAAATCCATTTTAAAAGTAACAAAATTATTTTTTTTAGCAGTTTGGTTTTCAAACATTTCAAAGACTTCATTTATTAGACTAGCTAGATTAACACTTTCTTTAAATATATTAATTTGTCCACTCTCAATTTTTGAAATATCCAATATATCATTAATAATATTTAATAATTGCTGACCACTATTGTTTATTATGCTTAAAAACTCTTTACGCTTATTAAAATCAAGTTCTTCGTCGTCTAATAATTGAGTAAATCCCAATATACCATTCATTGGAGTTCGTATTTCGTGAGACATATTTGCTAAAAATGCACTTTTAAGCATATCCGATTCAACAGCTTTTTCCTTAGCCATTTTTAAATCGTCAATTATTTTCTTTATATCTGTAATATCAATAACATTACCTATTGCTGCTGGTTTATTATTGTAAACTATATTCGCTCCATTAAAATCAATCCAACGCGACTCGCCACTTGGTCTTAAAATTTTCATTTCATAACGTGGCTTTAATTTTTCTCCTGCCTGTCTCCTTTTTCCTCGCTCCATCACCATTTGTCGCATATCTGGATGTACAACTTCCCAAAATTGCATATTTAATAATTCTTCGGTTGAATATCCTGATATTGTCGTCATACTCTTATTTACATATACAAATTTGTCTTCTTGATAGATAAAAATACCTGTAGGACTTAATTCTGAAAGTTGTTTAAATTTATCTTCACTTTCTTCTAAGTTTTCTTGAATAATTTTGATTTCATCAATATCTTTAACTACTGCAATAACTCTTTCAACACCCGCAATTTTAGCTTTCTTTATAGTAATTAAAGTCCAGAAAAAAAGTCCTCTTTTATTTTTTGCTTGCCAAGTAAAAGTTACAATTTCACCTTTAGCTGCTCTTGAAACATAGTTTATAGCATTTTCTTGATTATATGGCTCGATGCCACTACTGATATCGTTAACATTTAAGTTTAATATTTCCTGCTTTGTATAACCATACATTTCTGTTACAGCAGTATTTATATCTAAAATTTTGCCTGTATTTGCATCATGTATAAAAATCCCTTCGTAGGTAGAGTTGTAAATGTTTTTATATGTTTCTTCGGATTTTATAAGGTCTTTATTTAGTGCTTTTAGTTTATTATTAGACACTATTATTTCAGCATTCTGTTTTTGAATAATTTCTTCTCTTTCTTTTCGTACAGATATATCCCTAGAAGTAAATAGTATATATTTTTTAGTAAAACTTATAATACTTTCAATATCCACCCAATTTCCATCACTATCTCTAAACCTCAACTCAATAGTTAATAATTTTTCTGTTGCTCCAAAATTTATAAGTTTTTTTGTTCTTTTTAATAAATATTCTTTTAATAATATTAAAGTTTTTGGTAAATCTTTTTTATGTATAAAGCTTAATGCTGATTTTCCAACTAAATCGGAACTTAAATATCCTAATTTACTATGAGATGGGCTTACATATACAAATTTAGGATTTACTGTAA
>JAOZLS010000495.1 GCA_029934705.1 Bacteroidales bacterium
TACAAAGAGAGTGTAAGGTTATCTATAAGAGGCTCATATATAAATAATCTTTCGTCGTCTAATAGTAGAATAAACTTAAATACAAAACTGGATGTTTATGGAAAAAAAGGATGGAGTTTTTATTTTTTAAATTCATTGAATACACAAACAAGAAAAGATGTTGGCTTTACCGGAAATAGTTTTTATTCATCAACTTATTTTGAATTTGGATTAAGAAAAGTATTTAATTGGAATCAACCTAGAGTAAAATATTATGATTTTGATGCTATATTTTATAAAGATCTTAATGGAAATAGAATGCACGATGAAAATGAGCCAGGCGTAGGAAATGTTTTTGTAAACATGCAAAGAAAAGACCCTGTTGCCGACTATAATGACCCAAACTATAATGGAGAATTTTCCAATGTTGAGTTACTTTCAAATGCAGAAGGTCGAATTAGATACAAAAATATGGCAAATGGAGATTATTTATTAAAGTATAATCCTATTTCTAATATAACGGATGGCTATACTGCAGAGGAATCTTTTAAAGAATATACAGCCAATAAAGATTCTCTGATTTATATACCATTTACCGAAAAAAATAAAGTTTTTGGAAAAGTAGTTATACACCGAGCACAACACTCAGCTTTAGATAATGTGCCAATAGATAATATTAAAATTACAGTTGATGGTAATGGTAAATTTTATGATGCTCTAACAGATAAAAATGGTTATTTCGAAATGTATTTACCTGTAACAGATTATTATACAGTTAGCATTAATAATATTTATTACGAAAATTTTAATTTAAGAAGAGAGTATTATATAGTAAAATTTAACGGCTACAAACAATTTGAATTAACATTTGATTTTGATGAGAAAAAAAGAGAAATTAAATTTGATAACACCGACTTTACTGTAAATGAAGATGGAGAAAACGACTATAATCTAGAGGATGTTACAGTTATAAGACAAACGAATTTAAAAGGAGTTGTTAGAGACGGAAATTCATTAAACCCATTACATGCAAACGTTCAAGTTAAAAACTCTCAAAATAATGAATTAATAGCTGAAACAGCTTCAAGTTTAAGAACAGGTGAGTATTATACTTCGTTTTTTGCAGGTTCAAATTATCATATAATTGTTAAAGCTCATGGTTATTGGAATTATGATGAAAAATTAGAAATTGACCAAATTACTGCTTTTGATAATATTACTAGAGACGTTCTGCTTCAAAAAATATATGATGGAGAAATAATAAAAGTTGATAATTTAACTTTTGCTTATGGTAAATCAACAATTTCACAAATTGCAAAAATACAACTTGATATTATGCTTAAAAAATTAATGTCTAACCCTAAAATAAAAATACAACTTGTGGGATATACCGATAATATGGAGGCAATTAATTTAGATGCAGCTAAAATATCAAAACAAAGAGCACAAGTAGTAGCAAACTATCTGCAATCAAAAGGGTTACAGTCAAACAGAATTACAATTAAAGGCGAAGGAGAAAAAAATCCTGCCTATGATAACGCTACAGAAACAGGACGCTCGATGAATCGTAGGGTTGAAATAGTAATTGTTGTTAAATAGTGTCCATAAAGTCGGGTCCTAATACCGCCAAAACTATCGTTTTGCATCCTAAAGGGGACTTTTACGTACAGCATTAATTTGTAAATAGTAATATTAGGGATTGGAGTAATTTTGTTTATACTAAATAACTGAAAATATAAATAAGTGTTTTTCTGTAATACTGTGATAAAATTTTGGTGAAGAAATGTAGGCTGAGCATAATCGAAGTCAGGTTTGCAGACTCTAAGCATTTTGCAAATTCGCCTTCGAGGGTTAAACACTCGTGTTTAAATGCTCAGGCTACGTTTTTTTTCACTAAAAGGGTAAAGTTGCATATAAACAAATAATTAAATCATACATTCATCACAGTATTACGGAATAAAGCATATAAATTTAATAAAACTATGAACTTAAAAAAAGCAGTAATAGGCATTGATATAGGTGGTACAAATACCGAAATTGCATATATTAATAAAGAAGCCGAAATTCTAATAAAAAAAACAATTCCCACTAAAGGATACAATAATTTATTGGAATACATAAATACATTATGTGCTGAAATATCAAATTTAACTGATTCAAAAAAGGATTCTCATAAATTTTCAGGCATAGGAATTGGCGTACCAAATGGAAATTATTATACAGGTAAAGTAGAATATGCACCAAATTTAGGATGGGGCGACAATGTACCTTTGGTTAAAATGATAAAAGAATATTTTGATTTACCTATATTTATTACCAACGATGCAAATGCTGCTGCATTGGGCGAAATGGTTTTTGGCGGAGCTAAAAATATGAAAGACTTCATTGTTATTACTCTTGGCACAGGACTAGGAAGTGGATTTGTTACTAATGGAAAATTAATATTAGGACACGATGGCTTTGCTGGAGAAATGGGACATATAACTGTAAAAGAAAACGGACGCAATTGTGCATGTGGTAAAAAGGGCTGTTTAGAAACTTATGTGTCTGCTACAGGAATAAAAAGAACTGTATATGAATTGCTTGCACACTATAATAATGAAAGTCCGTTAAAAGATATTGCCTTTAATAAATTAGAAGCTAAAGATATTTATAATTTTGCAAAGCAAGGAGATTTTATTGCACTACAAGCCTTTGACTATACAGCAGAAATATTAGGAAAAGCGATTGCAAACGTTGTAGCACTAACAAGCCCTGAAGCTATATTTTTATTTGGAGGTTTAGCAAATGCAAACGATTTACTTATTCAACCGGTAAAAAAATATATGGAAAAATC
>JAOZLS010000496.1 GCA_029934705.1 Bacteroidales bacterium
CTTTGAGCAACATTATCTTTATAAATGTAATTAGGTGTTATCTCCCCTCTAGCATTAAATTTTAGAGAATTTTGAAACATTTGAAAATACCATTCTGTACTTTTATCAAAATTTTCATTCCAATCAAAAAAATGTAATTCTTTTTTATCAGGCATAAAAACCTCTGAATGTTGTTTTAGAATATTATACAATGATGTAGTGCCAGACTTTTGGGCTCCAACACATAAAAAATTAGGTTTAACCATATATCTTAATTTTTTCAAATTATAAAAATCTTTGAAAACAATAATTTATTTAAGAAATGGGAAAGGATATTTATATTTTGTTAATATTGTATTACAATATTCAATATCTGAAATAGATAAAGAATCTGTAAATCCTCCAATTTTCCCTTTTCTTGTTTTATAACTATCTATATCATATTTATTTCCAGGCGTTAATCCTTCTCCAAAAGTATCTTTAAAAAAGCCTTGTTTTTCTAATTTTTGCATATTATCAAACTTTGAAAATTCTATTATTTCATAAATTTTGTTTTTATTAACTCCTACTATATTTAAAAATTCAAGTATCTTTGTTAATTCTAAAAAAGTATTTTCTTGTAAATCTTCGTAACTTATCAGCAAAATGTTTTCTAAATATTGTAAAGCATTAAACCAGTTTATATAAAACTGAACTATTTTACGTATTCCATGCCTTTTGTCCCTAATAAATTCAGAAATTGTACCTTTAAATACTTTTTTTCGTTTTGTTGAATGAAAAAAACCAGAAACAACCATGTCCCGTGGGTCTCTTACTAGTAAAACTACTTTTATGTTGTTATAAGCTGCTTTATTTTTAAATAATTTGTTAAATGGAATTCGTCTAACATGACCAGATCCATCGTGTGTAAACTCTATATTTACATCTAATTGCTCAAGCATTAGTCTTACCCAAGTTCTTCCTGCTTTTGGGAATGACACTAAAATAGTATCATTATTTTTTATTTTATCAAACGGAGTTTGTGTATCAACATTCAATATAACATTTTTAAAATTACGTATTCTATTTCTTAATTTCATCTGATTAAAGTTTTAACCATGAAGACAGGTCTCTATTAATTATTTTTTGCAAATTTAAAATACTATCTTTATATATTTCATTTATTAAAAATGGTTTGATTTGTATAAGCTCATCTTTATTTTTATTTGCCTTTTGATTTCTTTTTGTGAAAAAATAGGCTCTTTCTAAAAGCGAGTGGGTAATAAAGATTTGATTTGTGTTATTTTATATTAGAATTTACTCTGTTAAATTTCAAGTTGTTAGTAACCAAATATGCAATAATTGCAAAATTTTTAAAAGTTTTGTATCTTCTTGCTTTTGCTTTGCATGCTTGAATTATAGAATTTAGCCCCTCTAAAATTCCGTTATTTATTTTGCTTTCAAACCATTTGACAACACCATCCCAATGTCTTTTTATAGTATAAGCTGCTTGTTTTATTGGCTCTAATCTGCTGTGTGTTGCCCAGAAATACCATTTGTTTAGTAACTTAACAAAGTCATTTTGATTTTCAGCATTATAAATTTCCTGAAAATTTTCTCTGATATGTAAAGCTCTTATAGATTTCAAGTTCAATTTAGGCATTGATAATTCAGATAATTTCTCAGATTGATTTTTCGTTAATTTACTGTTGTTTTTCAAGAAAATATATTTTGTATTTATCAGTATATTAAGGTCTTGTGCTTCTTGTCTCCTGACTGTATCAACAGCTTTATTTATTATTTTTAAGATGTGAAATTTGTCAAAAGTAATTTCAGCTTCGGGCAAATTTTCACTTATACCTTTTATGAAAGCTGGGGACATATCGCAACTGACATCTTTTATATTTTCGGCTTTGCCTCCATGTTCTTCCAAGTCTTTAACAAAATCAACAGCTGTTTTATTTGATTTCCCTTCTGTTACAAAAATTGTTTTCCGTGTTATCATATCAACAAACAGAGTTATATAATCGTGATGTTTCTTTTTTGAAGTTTCATCTACACCAACAGAAACAACATTTTTAAAGTCTTCATGTTCACGTGCAATTTCAATGTATCGGTCTAACATTGTCCATAATTTATCGTCGGACACGTTTGCTACTGCACCTACTTGATTAATAGGCATATATTTACAAAGTTGTATTAGTAATGCCTCGAACAATAAGGTAAATCCTTTGGATTTGCCTTCCCATGGCATACTAATTTGCCGAACTTTCCCATCCTCTAATTTTATACGAGGAACTCTAACATGTAAGTAACATTCATGTTCGAAAAAATTTAAGTGACGCCATTTCTTAATCTTGGTATCAAATGCCTTATAGCTCTGAGTTTTACCATCTTGCATATAGTCAAACTTGCTCCCGCGTTTAAAATTTATATGAATATTTAAACGTTTGGAGTCTGGTTGAAAATCTACTGTTTCTATAAAAAAGGGTGATAATATATTTAACGCAAGCTCAAATAATTGTGTTTCCATTATGTGATAAATTATTGGTTATTGGCAAATATCTATTATTTTTGTTCACAAATCAAATCTTATTACCCACTCACTTTTAGAAAGAGCCAAAAAATATTTAATATTTGTTCTTATTCTTTTACTAGGAATTAGTATTTTAGCAATTTGATTAAGCGGATTAGCTGTATTTAAAATTTCATCTATTTTTTTGCTTTTAAATGAGACATTTGGAGTAATTTTAACATTAACTGGTATATTTATATCATCAACCCCTATAAATTCATAAATTTTCTTGTAAGCATTATCTCATCGTTTTCTACTGGTATTTCTCTTGATGAATT
>JAOZLS010000155.1 GCA_029934705.1 Bacteroidales bacterium
AACCTAATAATATTTTTAAGCATTTTGTTATTCCAAACAAGTTTGTATGCTCAAAAAAAAGATAAATATTTATTTAATACTTTTATTTTTGGTACGTCGGTAACATCTATTGATGTTGGAATGTATGAGCCTGTTCACGAAATTGTTTGGAATATAAATGCTGCAACATCAGTAGGTAAGCGTTTTTTTGTAGGGGTGCAAGTATTAAATCTTTTTATAAAAAGTAATTATTTTGATACTAAATTATACCGAATCTCGGGTATGTTTACTCAGTTTTCGCTTGCACCCTATAGTAAGTTTCGCCCTTTTTTAGAGCTTTCGTTTAATAAAGGGGATTATTATTTCCCTTCAGATTCTTATAATCCTGAAAATGGTTTAGATTTATATTATGTAGGAATGGGATTCGGTTCAGATATGCCTTTATCTTTTATATCTAAAAATTTGTTCTTTCATCCTGCCTTTGTCTTCTATTATATTGAAGGGAAAGGTGCGATGGATAATTTTAACCAATATATAATTGGCTTTAATTATAGGTTTGGGAAAATGGTTTCAAAACCGTTAAAAAAATACAAGAAATAAATGCAACCAAAAATCTTTTTTGAATCTAATAAGTGTATTTAATTATACAGATTTCATAGAAGTTAGTTTTTAGGTTATAAGTTAAAAGGCTTTGTTTGGGCAAAGCCTTTTTTTTATTGTCTAATAAAAGGTTTTCCAAAAGGGTTTTTAAGATTGTTGAATTCTATTAAATCACATTTTACTTTACCTAGTCCAATGCTTAATCGTATTTTTAGTGGAATAAAGTTTCCGTCATCAGTAAACCACACTTGCATATCGGATTCCTTTTTAAAAGGGCTGTTTTTGTCAATAACAGGAACAAATTTCAGACATTTTGTTTTTCCAGCCTTGGTTTTTACTGTTTCTGTTTTTTTATATTTTATTTTTATTACAATAAGTTTTTCGTCAAAAAAAGTTGTAAGGTTAATTACATCATTTTTTTTAAGTTTGTGAGTAAAAATATATCTTCGGGCAAAATAAAATGCCGATAAAATATCTAAAGTGTTTTCAGGAATTTTATGTTCGCCAGATTTTAAACTTATTGCAATGTTTTTATCCTGAGCAAAAATTACTTCGTTGTACCTTCTGTAATTATTTTCGTTTATGTCTCTTATTGCTTGTAAAGGAAGTCCTGTAGTTAGGTCGATATAACTTTCGTACCTGTCGCTAACTCTTGTTATTTTTTGTACTACTCCAGTAGTTCTTGCAATTGCTTTTACATGGTAATACCAGTCCCATCCAATGTGTTCAAGTCCAATACTCATTTCTGCAATACCGCCGTTAATAAGTCCGTATTTTATGTTATATTTTAGAAATTCGCCAGGTTCGTAGGCATTATTAAATACTGCAAGCGAGTCTTTATAATCAAAGTTATTAGATTGAGAATTTGCTGTAAAAGCAAAAAATATTGATATAATAAATAGTCTGATTTTCATTTTTATAAAGTTTATGTATTTATATATAACGTATCGTAATTATGTATATTATTAATCAATATATATAATTACGATACGTTAATAATTATTGGTTTTCGTATTAAAATTTAACAAAATTAACTTCAACTCTACGGTTTGCACCTTCTTGTTGTTCGTCTTCGGGTGCTTGGTAAATTTCGCTTGTGCTACCTAGCCCTTTTGTTTGAATTCTAGCAGCATCAATACCATTTGTTATTAAATATTGTTTAACAACATCGGCTCTTTCAAGTGATAATTGAAAATCGACATCTGTGCTAGGATACATACCGTTTGTATGTCCTTCTAAAATTATTTCAATTTTTGAGTTTGTAAGCATTGCTTTTAAAAGGCGTCTTTTTACATATTCTGATTTGTTAGTTGTGGCAAGTCCATTTGGTTCAAAATATATTATTCCTAGAGCTTTGTTGTTATATCCTTTCTTTATTTTTTCTAAAGTTATATTAACAGGAGCAATGCTTTCAGAATTCATTTGTTCTGTTGTGTAAATTTTATATTCAGGGAAAAAATTATCAGCATAAACACATAGTTCATATTGAGGAAAAGAGTTTGCTTCGTTTGTAGTAATCGCTTTTATTATAAAGTCTCCTTTCTTATTAGTTTGTTGCTTTGTAAATACTTCGTTATTTCTAAGATTTCTCCAAACAACATAAGCATTAATTGAATGGTCATTTCGTGTATTAGATATATTTCCTTTAATATCTATGGTTTTAAGATAGTTAAATACAATTGAATGCCCTTTGCCACTGTCGTAAACATTATTTAAAACTAAGTAATATACTTGACCCTTTTCTACTTCAATCGCTTTTTCATAAGTTTTTTCTTTTCCGAAAAATGATAGTCCTGTATATGCATTATCGCCTTTTTGTGGAGGCATGTAGTTTGTTCTTAGGGGTTTAATATTGTTGTTATTAAATTCTGTGCAGAAGTTCTCAGTATTTTTGAATAACATAAAATCGTAATTATCATCGACAGATGTAGGTATAATATCAAAAAGCATTATGCCCTTTTTTTGAATTGTAAACTTATACCAAACTGTATGTTTTGGTAATTCGAAGGAGTTTTGGTTTACTTGTTTTTGCTTTTCAGGAGGTGTTGTTGGCCCAAATCTTTTGAAGCGAGTTATGTCTAAAGCTTTTTCGCAAGAACCAGTATTGGTTATGTCAACAAGATCTTGAGCTTGGATACTAATAATTCCGTAGAATATAAAAGCCAGTAATAATAAGATTTTTTTTTTCATGATTATATAAATTACGTAAGATATTATATTTTAGTTAATCCACAATATTTTTGGTTTTTAACAAATTTAATGAATAATGTAGGTTAATATTATATTTAACCAAAATTATAAAAAAAAAGCAAGTATTAATAATAATACTGCTTTTAAATATGTTGAAGTATTAAAATTGTTTAGTTATTTATAAATATCTTAGATACTCTTATGTTTTTATTGTCGAATGAATTTATTCTTAAAAAATACATTCCACCATTAATTTGTGTTGTATTTATTGAAAAGATTGAAGAATTTTCTGTTTTTTGATAAATCATTCTGCCAGCAGTATCAAAAATTTCACAAATTATTATTCCTTTTTCATAATTTGGGACTGATATCTTTAATTGTTGTTGAAAAGGTGCTATTGTAATGTTTTCTTCGGAATTAAGATCTTCACGTTTAATAACATCTTCTCCTATAATAAAATTATAACTGATATTTTCAGGTTCATTCTCTTGAATGTTTATTTCGTAGTCTATTGCTTTACAGCCTGCTTTTTCAATGTGTATATGATATTTCCCTGTAGGAAGATATTCAAAACAATACTCTGTATTATATGGGCTTAACCGCTTGAAGTCCATAGGTTCTTTATTGTTATTTAAAAGAATAACTATCAACGGTGTTTCTATTGTTTCATTGTAATTGTCATCAAACTTAAATTTCCCTTTTATACATGAGTGTCCATAGTATGGTTCTTTAAATGAAGTTAAGTTAATTTTGAATTCTGTTAAGTTTCTTTCTAAATTAATTTTATCTGCTTTTTCCCATTTATAAACGTTTCCTGTGTATGTTGGTATGTATTTAGGAAAATAGAAGTTTCCATAATCAGGTTCAGGTACGGCGTATAGAGTATATTCGCCAGAAGTAATGTCTGAGAAAGAGAAAACTCCATCTTCTATATTTGTATTTGCAGTGTTGTTATATGTACTTTTACTATTTGTAATCAAAAAAACATTTCCATTAGGTAATGGATTTTCTCCCATCATTATTTGACCTGATAAACTGTATTTACCAATAACTTTTATTTTCTCAGTATATCTTGCTTTAAGCTTATTTTTAAGGAATATTGATAATGTAATTGTGTATTCACCAAATGTTTTAAATATTTGTGTTGGGTTTTCTTCGGTGGATGTTTCTCCTGTTCCAAAATCCCAATAAAATTGGTCTCCTTCTGCTTTTGAGTTATTTGTAAAAGAAACTGTTTTGTCAGTTATTATATATATAAAACCG
Organism: Bacteroidales bacterium; assembly: GCA_029934705.1. Classification (GTDB taxonomy): domain Bacteria; phylum Bacteroidota; class Bacteroidia; order Bacteroidales; family JAADGE01; genus DZBS01. Next base: position 4,033 of record JAOZLS010000155.1, read on the forward strand.
CTTGTTTCTGTTTGAAGTAATTTATTATTGTTTGCAGAAATAGTAATAATTAAAAATAATAAAACAAGAGTAAGATAATATTTTAGAGCTTTCTTTTTTTTCATGTTTTTATAATTTTCACTAATGAATTTAGAACTTATATCGTAAACCAAACTGTGTTCCCCAAATATTATTTCTAACTATTATAGGATAATTGCTAAAAATAGAGTTTATATTTCTTCTGTAAAATGGTTTAAGTGTAAAATTAAAATGCTTATTTATATAATATTCAATTTTAATACCTGCATGTAAGGATAAGTTTACAAATGCCATTTTTGTTTCTGCCTTAATATCAGTGCTTTGATTTAAGTCTGCCAAAGATACTATTTTTCCTTTAGAATTCATAATAATTCCTGCAATTAAACCAATTTCTGGCGAAAAAGATATATTTTCATAATAATATGTTTTTCCTATTATAAATGGTATTTCAAGATAAATATATTTATTGGTTGCTTTGTCATTTTTTTTTGTAATAAGTGTGTCTTGTTTTTTTAAAAGCATTGAGTCTAGGTAATAAATTGTATTTGAGTCTTGAAAAATTTCATAAATTGTATCGCCTGTTGCAAGTAGTGTATCTATGTTTATAAAGTATATTGTATCAATTTGAAGTGCACTTTGTTGGTAATGTTTATAATACTCTATAGTGTCAATTGTATATTGTGAGCTTAGGTAATTAAAATTATTACGCATTATTGTTAGTTGAACTCCTGTCTTTAGTGTTGTCCTTTTTTTATGAAAGACTGTGTTAAAGCCTGAAGATACACCCATTAATGGACTTAATGTGCTGTTGTTTAGGTTTGCTGCTTGTTCGTATATGTTTTTATTATAGAATTTTTGGTTATTATATAGGGGTGATATGAAAAAATCAAAAGAGAATGGCTTTTTTGTTAAGTTGGTGAATCTTTTATAACTATATAACTCTAGTAGTAATGAGTCGTTGAATAAATTTGGTTTTTCAATTGATATCTTTTTGAATAGCTCTAGTGTGTCAAAAAAAAAAGATGGATTAGAATCTGTGGTTTCTATATATACAGTATCATATAATACTATTGTTTCATATAAGTAAATAGTATCATCGTTATGAAATTTGTGATTTTCTATGTAGGGTTTTGCACTGGCTAGTAATATTATTAATAAAAACATTAATAAGCTATATATATAACTTATTAATGTTTTTATTAATTTTTGTTTTTTGCTATTTTGAATTAGAGCTGTCATTAGAATTTCTGTATATATAAACAGTATCTTTGACAATATAACGCTTTTTTATTATAACGGTTGTTTTTTTATTTGTAATATTTATGTTATTTTTAGTTTTTTTATGTTGAATTATAATTTTTTTAGCTTTTTGTATAATAGTTGTTTTTGTTGCAGTTTTTTTAGTACTTTCTTTTTTTGTTGTGTTGTTAATATTTATAAAAACGAAACTACTTAATGCAATTACAGCAGTATAAACTATTAGCATTCTTGCTTTTACTAATTTATTAATACTTCTACTTTTTGTTTGCTTTAATATTGTTTGTTTATTGTTAAGTTTTTTTTCAAAGCTAGCCCAATCAGTATTGGGCTTTAGTTCAAACTGGCTCAACTTATTTTTTGCAATATTATCTATGTATTCTATATTTTTCATTTATTTGTTTTTTTTCTTTTCAATTGCTTTTGTATAGAGTATTTGTTGTAATTTTTTTCTTGCTCTAAGTAATTGAGATTTAGATGTTCCTATGCTTATTTCTAGTTGTTTTGCTATTTCTTTGTGCTTGTAGCCTTCAATTGCATAAAGATTGAAAACAGTTCTAAAGCCATGAGGCAATAATGTTATAGCATCCATCATTTCTTGAGAGCTAAAATCAGCTTGCTCAATTATGCCTTTTTTATTAGTTATGTCGTATATTATTTCTGGTTCATAGTTTTCTTCTTCTTTTAAAAAATATTCTAAATTATTTGAACTTATACTCTTTTTTGCTTCTCTAATATGCATTAAAGAAGTATTTACTGCTATTCTTTTTATCCAACCTCCTAATGCACCTGTTCCTTTAAACTGAGATATTTTTAAAAAAACGGTGATAAATGTTTCTTGCATAATATCTTCAGCAATGCTAACATCTTTAACATATCTAACGCAAATAGCTAATACTTGCGATGCATAAGTTTCAAAAATCAACTTTTGGGCATCTCTGTCATTCGTCTTACATTTGTCTATAATCTTTTTGCTTATAGGCATTAACTTGTGATTTATTGATGAGAATTAAAAAAAAGGTTGCAAGTTTTATATTGCAAATTTATAAAAAATTATTTTATAATTATTTTAAATGCTGTTAAGAAAATAATCTCGAAATAATTTTTAATATTATAGTTATCAATATATTTTTTATTTAGTTTAATTTTATTTGGCATTATTTCATTAATATATGTTTGTTCTGGATTATCTGATTTTGCAAGCAAAGAGTTTTCATCTATATATTCAATTGAAGCAAAATCACTTATTCCGGGTTTTACATTTAAAATTTCTTTTTGAGTTTCAGAATACATATCTACGTATTTTCTTACTTCGGGGCGAGGTCCTGCAATACTCATTTTACCTATTAAAACATTTATTAATTGGGGTATTTCGTCTAACTTGTATTTTCGCAAATAATATCCTATCTTGGTAATTCTACTGTCTTTTGTACCAACAGTTAAAAGCCCTTTTTTATCGGAATTTATAGCCATTGTTCTAAATTTTATTAAGCCAAAGTCAGTATTATTTTTTCCTACTCTTTGCTGAATGTAAAAGATGCCTCCTTTACTTTCTAAAATAATTATTATTGAAATTATTATAAAAAAAGGAGAAAATAGGAGTAGCCCTATAAAAGAAAATATTATATCAAAAAATCTAATCATATTTTAAAAATAAATTAATTTACAAAAATATAAAAGAATAACAATTTTTTCAGTTGTTTTTTGCTTTTTTTATATTTATTATTTTTTGTGATAATGTTTTTGCCTCTTATAATCGGTTTTAATATATTTACGCTTTAATAAATTATATTAATACAAAGAATATTGACAAAGAGTTTAATAAATATTGATAAAAAGTATCATCGTTATTTTTATATTTTCATATTGATAGCTGTTGTTATATTTTTGCCACACTCTCGCTATTTGATTAGTATGGCATTAATAGGAATGCCCATAAATTGGATTTTAGAAGGTGATTTTAAAAGAAAATTTAAGGTCTTAAAAGAACAAAAAGCTATTCTTATTTTTATGTCAATATTTATAATTCATGTTATAGGTTTAATTTATACACAAGATTTTACCTACGGAATAAAAGATATTAAAATTAAACTACCACTATTTTCTTTACCATTAATAATTGGAACTTCGGCTTTCTTATCTTTTAAAGAATTAAAAATAATTTTCTCGTTTTTTATAGTGTCAGTTTTTGTTAAAACTCTTTATGGCTTATTTTTATTATCAGGTTTTTCTGATGTTCAAATAGGAGATATGTCTCAACTTGCTGGTTCTTTTTCTCATATTAGATATGCGTTGCTTATTAATATTGCTATCTTTTCCGCATTTTATTTTTCTATTATTTCAACTAAAGAAACATCAAAAATACAGAGAGTTTTATTCTTAGCCCTAGCAATTTGGCTAATGTTATTTTTATTTATTTTAAAATCGTTAACAGGAATTGTTGTCTTAATAATAATGTTGATGCTTTTTGCAATAATTGTAGTAAAAAAAATAGATTCTAAAAAAGTAAAAATATTTATATCAACTTTTATTTCATTATTTTTTATAATAATGTTTATGTATAGTTATTGGGTTGTAAATAAGTATTATACTACAGACAAAAATCCTTTTTCTAATTTAGAAGAGTTTACTTCACAAAATAATAAATATAAACATATTATTGATAGTAAAAGTCGTGAGAATGGGCATTTTGTTAATATTTATATATGCAAAAAAGAACTTAAACAGGAATGGAATAAAAGGAGTAAAATAAAATATGGCGAAAGTGATAATATGAATCAGAATATTAGCTCAACTCTTATAAGATATTTAACTTCAAAAGGATATAGAAAGGATGCTGGTGGTGTATTGAAATTAACACAAAAAGATGTTTTGAATATTGAAAACGGAATGACTAATTATATTTTTGAAAATAAATATAGTTTATATAATAAATTTTATGTTGCATTATGGGAACTTGAAGTCTATACAAACGGTGGTAGTCCAGAAAGACATTCAATTACTCAGCGTTTTGAGTTTTTAAAAGTTTCATTATCAATAATTAAAGATAATTTTATTTTTGGAGTTGGCACAGGTGATGTAAAACAAGAATTTAGCTTGAAGTATGAAGAACTTCATAGTAAATTAAAAGGTAAATATAGATTAAGGGCACATAATCAGTTTGTTACATTTTTTATTGCTTTTGGTGTAATCGGGTTTTTATATATTGTTTTTGTATTATTTTACGTTCCTTTTACCTTAAATAAGTATAAGGATTATCTATTTATATTTATTTTTGTAATATTGTTATTATCAATGTTTAATGAGGATACTCTTGAAAATCAAATTGGTGTAATAATGTTTTCTTATTTTATTTCTATTACTCTATTTTCATATAAAGGAGTGCTTTCCGAAATAGAAAATTAGTTTTTTAATGTACTAATTAAATCCTTGTAAGCTCTGTCAATAGTGAATTGGCTAGTTACTTTGGTAAATCCTTTTTTACCCATTTCTTCTCGTAGTATTTTGTTTTTTGAAAGCTCTATTGTTTTGTTTGCCATATCTTCAATATTACAAAAGTCAATTAAGTAACCTGTTTCATTATTGTCAATTAATTCAGGATTACTGCTAAGGTCAAAAGCTATTACAGGCTTTTTAGATGCCATAGCTTCTGCAATTACATAGCCAAAACCTTCCCAAAGGGAGCTTAAAATAAAAATATCTAAACTATTCATAAAACTATTAATATCCTTAACAAATCCAAGTAAAATTACTTCTTTCTGTAAATTGTATTTTTTAATTAATTTTTTAATAGTTTCGGAAAGCTCGCCAGAGCCTGCAATAAATAATGTAAAATTTAAGCCTTTTTCTTTTAGTATTTTAGCTGCTTCAAGGTA
>JAOZLS010000497.1 GCA_029934705.1 Bacteroidales bacterium
TATTGTTCGTGCCTTGTAATCTATTTTAATTGAACCAGCACCAGAAACACAACATTTACCCATTCCACGAGCAACAACTGCTGCGTGTGAAGTCATACCACCTTTTGCAGTAAGAATACCGTTTGCGATATTCATTCCTTCAAGGTCTTCTGGTGAAGTTTCGATACGTGCAAGAATTGTATTTTCATATTTTGCAGCCTCATCAGCAAAGAAAACTAGTTGACCTGTTGCAGCTCCTGGAGATGCAGGTAATCCTTTAGCTTGAATTTCTGCAGCATTCATTGCAGCCCTATCAAAAACAGGGTGTAATAATTCGTCTAATTTTTCTGGCTCTTGACGCATTATTGCTTCTTTTTCGGTAATCATACCTTCATTAAGCATGTCAATAGCAATTTTTATCATTGCAGCACCAGTTCTTTTTCCTCCTCTAGTTTGAAGTAACCATAATTTACCATCTTGAACAGTAAATTCGATATCTTGCATGTCAGAATAATGCTTTTCAAGTTGATTTTGAATTGCATTTAATTCTTTATATCTCTCTGGCATTCTTTCTTCTAACGAAGGAAAGTTAGCAGCTCTGTCTTCTTCAGTAACATTTGCTAAAACAGCCCAACGTTTTGAACCTTCAAGAGTAATTTGTTGTGGAGTTCTTACACCTGCAACAACATCTTCTCCTTGAGCATCAATTAAATATTCGCCATTAAAAAGGTTCTCACCTGTTCCTGCATCACGAGTAAAAGCAACACCTGTTGATGAGTTTTGTCCCATATTTCCGAAAACCATTGCTTGAATATTTACAGCAGTTCCCCATTCTCCAGGAATTTTGTTTAATTGACGATAATATACTGCACGGTCAGTATTCCAACTATCAAAAACAGCCATAATTGCTTTCCATAATTGCTCCCAAGGATCGTCAGGAAAACTATGTCCAGTTCTTTTTAAAACGGCAGCTTTAAATTGTTTTACTAATACTTTAAAATCGTCAACAGTAAAATCAAGGTCTGAAGCATATCCTTTTTCTTCTTGAAGAGTTTCCATTATTTCTTCAAATGGATCAATGTCTTCTTTTGACTCAGGGCTCATTCCTAAAACAACATCACCATACATTTGAACAAATCTACGGTAAGAATCCCAAGCAAAACGAGCATTACCAGATTTTTTAGCAATTCCTTCAACAGCCTTATCATTTAGTCCTAAATTAAGAACTGTATCCATCATACCAGGCATTGAAACTCTTGCTCCTGAACGAACTGACAATAATAATGGGTTTTCGTTTGAACCAAATGATGTTCCCATAATACTTTCAAGAAGTTCAACTGCTGCTTTAACTTCTGTTTTAAGAAGTTCTCTTACTTTATCTTCTCCTAGTTGGTTATATTCTGTACAAACTTCTGTTGTAACAGTAAATCCTGGAGGTACAGGAACTCCTATCAAGTTCATTTCTGCAAGGTTAGCACCTTTTCCACCAAGTAAATTTTTCATTTCTGTTTTACCTTCGGCTTTTTTATCTCCAAAAGTATAAACTCTTTTCTTGTCAATCATCTTATATTATTTACATTAAAAAAATCTTTTTCAAGTTCGGTAAAAGTACAAAAAAAAGCAAAATTAAAGTGATATTTTAATAAAAATTAACACGTTTTTTTTAACTTTGTTTAATTATATAATTATTTAACCAAATTTAAAATTTATTAAAATGAAAAAATTACTTTATTTATTAATAAGTGTCAGCGTTTTAACTTTTTCGTGTAATAATTCTGAAAACAACTCTAACGACTCCGACAGTAGCTCAGTTGAAGAAAACTCTAACGAAGTAAATTCCGAAGAAAATTCTAGTAATGACAACGATAGAATATACGGTGTTAAAGAAGGAATGGTAGAATACGAAATGGATATGGCGGGAATTTCTACTGGTACAATTATTATATATTTTAAAGATTATGGAAATATTGAATGTACAGTAACTGACATGGAAGTGATGGGTATGAAAACTGTTACCAGAACATTTGAAGTTGATGGTTATATGTATAACCTTGATATGAACAAAAAAACAGGTATTAAATCTAAAATAAGTGAAGACTCTGAAGAATTTGCTCCTAACAACTTTAATTTTGATAATGTTACTGCTGAAATGAAAGACAAAATGCAAATGAAAGAGATAGGTACTGAAGAAGTTGCTGGAAAAGATTGTAAAGTTTACGAATTTGTTGTTGAAGGACAAAAAGCTAAGTTTTATGTTTGGGAAAATATTCCTGTAAAATATGAAATGTCGCAAAATAACATGACAATGATTATGAAAGCTATTAAAATTGAAAAAAATCCAAGTTTTCCTGCTGGTATTTTTGAAATCCCTAGTAATTTCGAAATTACTGATATGGGTGAATTATAGATAATGAATAATGAATAACTTCGTTAGATTTTAAATCCCAACTTAGGTCAAACTTTATAATATGGATGAATTATAAACAATTGATAATGTGAAGACCGAAACCTTCGATTAAACTTTTAACTTTTATAATTAATCGTTACAAAAGAAGAATGTAAAACCGAAGGCTTCGGTTAAAACTAATTATTTTTGCAGATAAAAAAGACTTAAAAAATTCAATTATCCATTAATTATACTCAAATAATTTTCGGAGGCTGAGCGAAGTCGAAGTCGGTGCTTACTTAAAATGAAGTTCCTGCCTTAATCAGGTGTTTTCACCTGATTAAACAATAACTATTATTTACGCAAAAACAGAAGTCTTCGATTAAACTGTTAACTTTATAATTAATA
>JAOZLS010000498.1 GCA_029934705.1 Bacteroidales bacterium
TATAAAATGTAATTGAAATTTGTCATCTTTTTAAATTTAATAGTTATTTATAATGTTTGGATTATTTATAAGAGCTACAATATATAGCTCGGTATTATTTTCTATTGAATTGCTTATAACGGATATTTTCTTAAAAACATTGCCCGAGAAACCATTTGAGTCGAATGTAACTACAATTTTTTGAGTTTCGCCCGACTTTATAACTTTGGTTTTCAATTTTGGTACTGTACATCCGCAGTCTGCTTTTATTTCTGATATTTTTAAAGTTTCGGCACCTATGTTTTTAAAAGTAAAACTACATTCTACAATTTCGCCTGCTGTAAGGGTTTCTAAATCAATTGTAGTTTCTGTAAAACTAATTTTTGCAGGCCCTGTATATGTTGTAGTGTCAATAATTACTTTGTTTTGCTCTTGTTCATTGGTGTTATTACACGAATAAATAAAAATTATAGCTAAACTAATTATTATTGAAAATTTTACGTTTTTTATAAGCATCATTTATTAATCGTTTTTAAGTCCTCGTCCTGTTTTGCTGAATTTATTGTTCTTTTTCAGGCTATTTACAATTTTATCGAGAACTCCATTAATAAAACCTCCACTTTTTTCTGAACCAAAATGTTTTGCAATTTCAATGTATTCATTCATCGATGCTTTTACTGGAATAGACTCAAAATCAATTATCTCGCTAATTGCTAAAGACAATATTAGCTTGTCTGTTTTTAAAATTCGTTCGTAATCCCAGTTTACTATTTGCTCTGTAATTATTGTTTCGTACTCTTTACTATTTAAAATTGCTCCTCGTAATAATTTCTTAACAAAATCTTTATCATCTTCTTTCTTAAAAATTGGCGGAACAACAAAACTTGTAGGTTTGTCTTCTTTTAATTTTTTAATAATGTCTTTAATAATAAATATTGTACTATCTATTTCGTAATTCCAGTATATGCTTTTATCTTCTAAACTTGAGTATAAATCTTGACAATTATAAAGGAAGTCAGAAAAAATAAATTTCACAAATTTTCTGTCAGCTTCAAAATTATCTTCACCTAAACCATGCATGTATTCATCATACTCTTGAGTCTCAGTTAGTTTGTTGAAAATCAATTTCATAAGTTCAGGCTCGTTTGCCCATGTAATTCTTCTTTCGTTTACATGATGCAAAAATTGTGTGTTGTTAGTTAACAAGTGTATTACTCTGTTGTTTACAAATTTAAGATTAGGATTTTTATCTTCATCTGTTTGTATTTTATGATTCATTCTAATATCAATAATTTTTTCTGCTTGATTTGTTAAACTATCAAGTATTAAAATTAGGAAAAAGAACAAATCGTAGGTTTTTTCTATGCTCTGTAATAACTCTTTTTCTGCTTGCTGTAGCGAAACATCTTTTTTGTTGAAAAAAGCATAAATTATTTGTAGTGCTTTTATGCGAAGTAGTCGTCTGTTAATCATCTTTTTATAGCCTATTATTTCTTTTGTTTATTGCAAAAAATGCAATTTTACTTTAATTTGCAAATTTAGACTTTATAATTGATATAAAAAATAATTATGTATGCTAGGATTGAGTAATTTTTTTTCAAAATATTTTGCCTAAATCAAGTGTTCTTACTCGATTTGTTTTAATTCTTTGTTTTGGCAACCCTAAAGCCTATTGTTGCATTCATGGTTGTAGGATTTGAAGCTCTTCGGTTTGTTATTCTTAAAATATTTAACGAATTTGCCCACGAGCCTCCTCTATGAACTTTAAATGTACCATTATTTATATTTTTCCTCTTCTTTATGTTTTTGTAGTAATGTTCTGAGTACCAATTAGAACACCATTCCGAAACGTTGCCACTCATATCGTGTATGCCCATATTATTTGCCTTTTTTGTTCCTACTTTGTGTGGCGTTTCGTTGGCGTTAATTTTGTACCAAGCTATGTTTTCTGTAATTATAGCATTTGTTGTATTTGCTTTTAAGGCAACATATTCCCATTCTATTTCAGAAGGTAATCGGTAATTATAATATTTGCAAAATTCGTTTGCACCATGCCAGCTAATAAATATTACCGGAAAATTGTTATAATTCTTTTTTACAAAAAACGAGTCTTCCCTTTGGTATATAGCTTGTTCTATGTTTCGCCATTTTCCTTTTAAATTTATATAGTTATTAATATTATGTTTTTTTTTATCAATTTTATTTAAAAAAGAGCAGTATTCTTTATTTGTAATTTCGTATTTGCTAATATAAAAGGATTTTACTTTTATTTTTTTATCGTTTCTCTCATCTAAATCGAAATTATTATTGCCAGGTATAAATTTACCTTTTTCAATAAATATAAATTCTATATTAGTTGAGTTTTGGGCTGTTGAATATTGAAAAATTAGAAAAAAAAGTAATGTTAATATTTTATGTTTTTGCATTTTAATAGATATTATTTCTGAAATATTATTATTTATTGAAGAAATTATACATAATCTCACTCAATCTAATTCAATCTAATTCAATCTAATTCAATCTAATTCAATCTAATTCAATCTCACTCAATCTAATCCAATCTCAGCCAATCTTAATTTCTAATAACTTCAATTCCTCCTTTGGTTCTTGTAATAATATTATAAATTTTATTTACTTTAAAGCTTTTGTATTCAGGAACATCGTGAATAAGGCTTCCGAAATAGTCCGTTTCTGATGTTATCTCATCATTATTTATTTTTTCAAAAATTTCAATAAGATATTGTTTCATGTCTTTATCAATATTTTTAGAATAAAAAATTTGAGGAAAACC
>JAOZLS010000499.1 GCA_029934705.1 Bacteroidales bacterium
AAAAGAACAAGCTAATATATATTTTAAAGAGGCTTTCAAATTTCAAAATGATGGAAATTATGAAAAGGCAAAAGAGTATTATGAAAAAGTTATTGCATTAAATCCAAATTTTTACGAAGCGTATTCAAATTTAGCTAATATTCTTGCAGAAAACTTTCAGCAATATGAAAAAGCAAAAGAATATCATGAAAAAGCTATTGAAATTAATCCAGATTATGATAAAGCCTATAATAATTTAGGAATTATTCTGCAAAAACATTATCAACAATATGATAAAGCAAAAGAATGTTATGAAAAAGCTATAGAAAAAACCATAGATAATGATGCATACTTTAATCTAGCAATTCTTTTACAAATTCATTTTCAGGAATATAAAAAATCAAAAGAGTGTTACGAAAAAGCTATTGAAATAAACGGGCAAGACCCTGATGTTTATAATAATCTAGCAATTTTATTAGAAGAGCATTTTTATGAATATGAGAAAGCAAAGGAATATTATGAAAAATCTATAGAAATAAATTCAGATAATCCAGTAGTATATAATAATATTGCTGGACTTTTAAGTAATCATTTTAATGCACATAAAAAGGCAGAAGAGTATTATAAAAAGGCAATTGTTATAGACCATAAATTTCCTGATTCATATAGAAATCTTGCGATTTTATTGTCACAACTTAATGATCTTCAGCAAGCCTCGTATTATTACGAAAAATATCGTCACTTATCAAAACCAGAAAAAACTGTAAGAAAAATTGAAAATATTAATCTGAAAAATTATAATCAATTTAAAAAAGGTACAGTATTAAACTTTACATATCCAAAAGGTCATAAAAAGGAAGGTCAACCTTTAAATAAGGTTTGTATAATAGGTCAAAGCGGTACGGGGAAAACAAGTATTTTGGAATTAATAAAAGCCGAAATTTCTAATGACAGAAAAAATGTTCCGAATGCAAATTTTGAGTCTGTTATGACACAATATAAATTTTATAATTACGAAACAGAGCATACTTTAATTAATATTCCTGCACATTCGGTTGAAAATATTAAGAACCTTGATTTAGACGAAATATTAGAGTCTGACAATAAAAATATATCATCAATAATTGATTTTGGAAAAACAGATCCAAAAGAACATTGGTATCCTATTTTGCATAAAATAACAAAATATGCTGAAAAAGTAATTGATAAAAGATTGAAGTTTTCTGAGAAAATAGAAAACGTATCTAATCTTGATGAAGATTTGAATGATTATGTTAATAAATTCAAATCAGAAATTAATGCTTTTAAAAATGATGAAGAAAATCCACTAAAACAACTTAGCGATTTTATAGAACCTATTTTATTGAAATTTAATTTAGCTATAAATAAAGTGCCGAGTAAACGTGAGGATATTAAATTTATTCCTATTGAAAATATTACGAAAGAGAATGATAAGGAAAATAGACAAAGCATTGAGACTAAATATTTAAGTACCGGTACAAAAGAAATTTTAAGTAGGTCGGTTCCTTTGTTTTCTATAAAACCTAGAGATACAATTATTTTAATAGATGAACCTGAAAATTCGCTTTATCCAAATGTACAAAAAGATTTTGTAGATTTTATTACAAAAGAAAGTTGGAATAATGTAAAAACTTGTCAATTTGTTTTTGCCACACATTCGCCTACAATAGCTTCATCTTTTGACCCTTGGGAAATCATCGAACTTCAATTTAATAATGAAGGGAAAGTAGAACAAAAAACTTACTTCGAGGGCGAAAGGCATGTTGATAATTATACTATTTTTCCTAAATACTTAGATATTGATAGCATTTTAACACGAGTTTTTAAAGTTGGTGATGATTTATATCAAAACCGTGAAGATAAACTTGATGAATTTGCTGACTATAACATTAAAATTAGAAAATTAGAACAGAAAAAATTACAAAGTAGCAAGGAATATAAAATTCTTGTAGAAAAAAGAAATAAATTGGGTGAAAAATTGGATTGGAGGACTAAATAATGAGAAAAATAGATAAATCTGTTATCCTTTCTGAAAATTATAAAAACTGGTTGCAGGAAAAACGAGATAAAGATAAAACTCATAAAACATGTAGTTATTATAAGGTTGATGTAGTAATGAACTTGTTATATTGCCAAAAGGGAGTTTGTGCATATACAGAAATGCTTTTATCCCCTCCTGACTTAATTGAAAAATCAAATTGGAAAGAAGGAAAATATATTAATAAAAAAGTTACCAAAGATACATTTGGCGATTTAGAACATTTTGACCCAAAACAGAAAGCTAAATATTTTTGCGAATGGGATAATTTATTTGTGATAAACCATAAGGTTAATATTCTGAAAAATGATACTAATATTGATTTGATAAAAGAATTTAAGCCTGATAGCAAAGGTTATAACCCTTTTGATATTTTTGATTATGATATTGATACAAATAAATTTAGACCAAATACAGATATTAAAGACAAATATGAAGCAAATCGTATTAAAGATTTAATAAAACTTCTTTCAATAAATCAACATTCAATAAAATACGAAAGAGAAACTTTTCTTAATGACGTAAAAGCAAATAAAAATAAGAAAATTGATCGTTTTTTTACTGCTTACGAAATGTCAAAAAGCTACTTGTAGTTATTTCAAAAAAAACAGCTAACTTTTGGCTGTTTTAGGAGTCGGATTTCTAAAAGTGTATTGTATGATTTATTTTCTACCAAAAAAATAAGCCACCTTAAAAAGGTGGCTTATTTATATTTAATATGTTATTTT
>JAOZLS010000156.1 GCA_029934705.1 Bacteroidales bacterium
TTGCTAACGCAATGATAGTTACAAACTATCAAAATAAAAAAGCGTAGATAAAATCTACTCTTAGCGTCTTTGTTTTTTATTTTAACAGCCTCAACCGAACTGAAGTACAAGCTCCATAAAGCTCCGTTTTTCCTCAAAAACTGCAAAAAACATAGATTATTAACAGTAAAATTTCATCGAAATTAAACTAAATCGCATTAGATGGGTGTTTTGTAGCATCTAAGAGACTTTTACAAATCTCAACACCACAACTCCAAAATCTTCAAAAGATTGGCTCTGTGTTGTTTACAGGAGAAAAACAAATACTTTCCTTTTGTAAAATTTATTTTTTTCTATTAAACTCATTATAAAAATCATAGTTCAATACTCATTGAATGACTAAATTCCAAATTAGCCCAAATTTAGTCTATTAAAAATAATCTAAATTTGAGGGAATTATTAATCGAAAGAAAAATTTGTAAACTTTCGTGTTAAATAACTATATTTACGCAAAATTGGTATTCGATATTAATAACAGTTTGTTGAGCTTACATATACTACTAATAATTAAGTGTTTACAAAACAACTGGTTTTTGGTTAAGCAAGTCAAACACTTAAAGGTTAAAAAAACGCTAGAAGATGAAAATTTAACGAACTATTATATTAAATAAATACTTTGTTTTTCAAATTAATTAATCATAAAACTAATAAAAAAATGGGACTTACATTTGCCGAAAAAATACTCGGAGCAACAACTGGCTCTATTGTTTTTAAAAAACCCGACATTGTTCTAACTCACGACAATACTGCGAGTATTAAAAAAACTTTTGAAAAAATGGGAGGTGAAAAAGTTGCCGACCCAAATCAACTTTTAATTGTGTTAGACCATAACGCACCTCCAACTACAGCTGCTCTTTCAACCCAATATCAAACAATTAGAGATATTATAAAAGGTCAGGGAGTTGAAAAATTTTATGATGCTGGAAAAGGTATTTGTCATCAAATAATGTCATACCACGCAATGCCAAAAATGATAATTGTTGGCAGCGACAGTCACACATGCACAGCCGGAGCGTTCAATACAATGGCTGCTGGAATTGACAGAACCGAGGCAGCAGGAATATGGAAAAGAGGCGAGACTTGGTTTCGAGTTCCTGAATCTGTAAAAATAACTCTTACAGGAAAATTACAAAAAGGAGTTTATGCAAAAGACATTTCATTATGGATAATTGGCATGATTGGTTCCGACGGAGGAAACTATATGTCAATGGAATATCATGGTAATGGAGTTGAAACTTTAGGTATTTCAGAAAGAATGACTCTTGCAAACTTAGCTTCTGAAATGGGAGCAAAAAATGCAGTTTTTCCTCCAGATAAGATCCTTGCCGAATTCTATGGGAAAGATGAAATTGACGGAATTTGGGCAGATGATGACGCAAAATACGCCAAAGAAATTAATATAAATTTAGATGAATTATTTCCAGTTGTAGCGGCTCCTCATCATGTTGACAATGTAAAAGCACTTTCCGAAGTACAAGGAACACCAATTCACCAAGGTTTTATAGGAACTTGCACAAATGGTAGAATTGAAGATTTAAGACAAGCAGCTGAAATACTAAAAGGAAAAACTATTGCATCGGACTTTCAATTATTAATTACCCCTGCATCGCAAAAAATTTATATTCAAGCCATGAAAGAAGGGCTTATTGAAATATTTTTAAATGCTGAAGCAAATGTTCTTTCTTCATCGTGTGGACCATGCCTAGGAACAGGTCAAGGAATTCCTGCAGACGGATATAACGTAATTTCTACAGCAAATCGTAATTTCTTAGGTCGAATGGGTAACCCAAATGCAAATATTTATTTAGCATCGCCAGCAAATGTTGCATATTCAGCAATAAAAGGAGAAATTGCAGATTCCAGAGGAATTAAAACAAACGATAAATACCCATACTCAAAAACACAAACTTCAACCTTAACAATTAAAGAAGGAGACAATAGACGCTCAAATATTGGTATTTGGAATTACTCCGATGTTGACGACCTAAATACTGACTTAATGTTTGCTGGAAATTTAACATATAAAGTACTAAGCTCAGACGGTGAAGCAATTATGCCTTATCTATTTGAAGGTTTTGATAAAAGTTTTTCTAAAAATATTTCTAAAAACGATATAATTATTGCTGGTGATAATTTTGGATGCGGAAGTTCCAGAGAACATCCATCTGTTGGTTTAGCTCATGTTGGAGTAAAAGCTGTTATAGTAAAATCGGTAAACAGAATTTTTTATCGTTCGGCAATTAATCAAGGACTTTTACTAATTGTGCACCCCGAAGTAGTTGATAATTACAAAGAGGGTGATAAATTAGAAATTGATTTTAAAAATTCTTTCGTAAAACTTAATGATCAAAAATTTAATTTTTCTCCTTTACCTGAAAAATTAATGCAAATTATTGAAAAGAAAGGATTAATAAACTGGATTAAAGAGCAATAGAAATAATGATTTGAGACATAAAATTTAAGATTTGAGTATTACTCAAATCTTAAATTTTATGTCATAATAAAGTAAAAAGTTTTACTTTAAAAATAACATCTAATTTACTGGTAACAACATTGATAAAGCTCTTTTTAAAAAAATCCAAACAAAAGCAATAATTTAATATAAAACAGACAATATTTATACAATTATAGAATTAATATATTATTTCTTTCAGTTTTCAATTTAATATATTAAGTTTGGGAAATAAAACGAAAACAAATTACACAAAATATTGAAAAAGCTTTTATTAATATATTTTCTACTTAATATATTTGCAAGTAGCTTTGGGCAGAGTTATTTCAAAATTGACAGCCTAAAGAAAGTACTTGTAGAAGCAGACAGCACCCAAAAAGCTAGAGTTTACAATGAAATAATTTGGGTAATGCGGAATAGCATACCACTTGAAGCTGTTGATTATGGGAAAGAGGCCATAAAATTATCGAAAAAATACAAAAACTATACAGAATTAGCCAAAACATACAGTTTTATGGGTGTTTTGTATCGTAATGCAGGAAATTTTGACCAAGCATTGGTATATTATAATTTAGGATTAGATGTTGCTGAAGAAAATAATTTAGAAGAACAATTAGGATATGCCCATATAAATTTTGGTAACTGGTTTATTTATAGTGAAAAATATGCCGAATCCTTATACCACTTAGAAAAAGCATTAGCAATTGCCGAAAAAAACAATAATAAATCAATGATTTCTTATTGTAACTTAAATATAGGACGAACATTTTTACTTATTAACGAACCAGACACTGCCCTAATATTTTTCAATAAAGCACTAAGTATCAGATTTATAAATGGCAACTCAACGGGACAATCTATTTGTTATAAATTTATTGCCGATGTTTATAAAAATAAAAAAGAATACGACACAGCACTAAAAATATACGAAACAGCTTATGATAAAGCAGATCGAAAATTTGATTTAGATTTAGTTGCCGACATTTACAATAAGCAAGCACAAATATATTTAATACTTGGAAACGTTAGTAAAGCTAACCAAATAGCCAACTTAGGAATTGAGGTTTCTCTTCAAACAAAAAGTCCTGTAAGAATAAGACATGCTTATGAATCTCTTTCAATAATAAAACAAAAACTTGGATTTTACAAAGAAGCATTACAATATCGTGATTTTGTAAAACTTTATAACGACTCATTTTATCTTGAACAATTATCAGAAAAAATATCAAATGTAAAATTTGAATTAGAAAGCAAGAAACAAAAAACTAAAATTGATAGTTTAAGTAAAGCACAAAAAATACAAGCATTAACAATAAGAAACACCAAGATTGAACGAACATCTCTTATTGTTGCACTCATTTTATTAATTACAATTATAGGTTTTGTAACTTTCTATTCTATCCAACGAAAAAAAGCAAATAAACTACTAAAGACGCAAAAAGATGAAATTTCGTTACAAAATTCTGATTTATTCAATAAAAATGAAGAGATTAAAACACAACGAGACGAAATTCAAAAACAAAATTCTGCAATTGAAAACCAACAAGTTAAAATAACAGATAGCATTATTTATGCTCAAAGAATACAAGAGGCGGTTTTACCTCCGAGTAAAATTTTCAAAGAAATTTTCCCATACCATTTCATTCTCTTTAAACCACGAGATATTGTAAGTGGTGATTTTTATTGGATAAAAAAAATAGATAAATATGTTATTGTTACAGCAGCCGACAGCACAGGACACGGAATTCCAGGAGCATTTGTAAGTATGTTAGGAATGTCATTATTAAACAAAATAGTTGTTAGTAATAATAATATTTCAGCAAGCGGTATTCTGGAAGAATTAAGGTCTCATATAAAATATTCATTAAGACAATCATCTGATAAAGATAGCCAAGACGACGGCATGGACATGGCTCTTTGCGTTATTAATACTGAAACTCTTGAGACTCAATTTGCAGGAGCCAATAACCCTTTATACATCATTAGAAATAACGAACTTCAAATTATAAATGCAACCCCTAACCCTGTTGGCATCTATTTTAGAGAGAAAGAGTTTAAAAACAATATAGTTCAACTTCAAAAAAATGATACTATATACATGTTCTCTGATGGCTACTCGGATCAATTTGGAGGCCCTGAAAACAGACGATTTATGACAAGTAAATTTAGAAAACTTCTATTAAATATTCAAAAATACCCAATGGCAGCACAGCAGAATATTTTAGAAGCAAAATTTAATGAATGGAAAGGCAATTACAGACAAATTGATGACATTTTGGTTATGGGAATAAAAATGTCTTTTTAGTAAAAAAAATTATTTATATCAAACCCAATAAATATGAAAACTTTATTATTAATGCGTCATGCAAAATCTGATTGGAATAACAAAGGACAAACAGACTTTGAAAGGACTTTGAACAAAAGAGGTTTAAATAATGCCTCTGAAATGGGGCAACAATTAGTTGAAAACAATTTGCAGCCACAATTAATTTTGAGTTCACCAGCAGAGCGAGCAAAAATTACAACTACTCTTTGTGCCAAAGAAATTAAATATGAAAAAGAAGTAATATATGACGAAGATTTTTATTTTGGAAATAGCCAAAAAATATTAAATAAAATACTTTTTACTAATAATGAATTAAATAACATTATGATTGTTGGACATAACCCAACTTGGTCCGGTTTAGTTTACAGTTTATCAGGCAGTTTTATTGAAATGAAAACAGCAAATATAGCCGTAATAGATTTTGACATAGACAAATGGTCCGACATTTCTAAAAGCAAAGGAGAACTAAGAGTATTATTACAACCAGCAAAATAATTTTAATCTAATAATAAATTGAAGCATAATAAAAAATGAAAACTAATATTATCAAATACATTTTTATTCCATTAATAATCTTTTCTTTTCAAGCGTGCAAAGACGATTCAAATAATAACAGCAACAATAATAACTCAAACAATGGGAATAATCCTAACAACCCATTAAGTATAAACATATCGACTCCAGAAAAGCGAAACTACTACGTTGGCGATATAATTACCATTTCGGCAGCATTTGAGAAACTAACAGAAAAAGATACTGTATCTCTATCTGTAAATGGAGAGAACATTGCATTTCTAACAAAACAAAAGCCTGATTATAAATTTGAAACAAAAAATTCTAAAACTGGCAAAAATAATTTTACTGTTAAAGCAGAAATAAATAACAAAAGGTTTAGCTTGTCAAAATCGGTAATATTATATTCCGATATAAGCCCAATTAACTATTCCTACAAAATAATTAACACATACAAACACGACCGGGCTGCATATACTCAAGGTCTATTTTATCATAATGGCTCATTTTATGAAGCAACAGGCTTAAAAGGCGAATCAACAGTTAGAAAAGTTGTTCCTGAAACAGGCGAAGTATTACAAAGTTTTGCAATACCCAAAACTGTTTTTGGTGAAGGAATTTGCATGTTTGAGAACAATATCGTACAAGTTTCGTGGCAAGCTCAACAAGGTTTTGTATATGATTTAGAAACGTTTAAACTTAAAGACAACTTTACATATAATGGCGATGGCTGGGGAATTACAACTGATGGCGAAAAACTATTTATGTCAAACGGAAGCGAAATAATTTCAATTATAGATCCTCAAACATACAGTCAAATTGAAACTATTGAAGTATATGATAATGAAGGTAAAGTCGTTTATTTGAATGAGCTTGAATATATAAATGGTGAAATTTATGCAAATATATATCAGTATGAAAAAATAGTACGAATAGATCCCAAGACAGGAAAAGTTTTAGGCTATATTGAGCTAAAAGGGATTTTACCAATGAATGATTATTTAGGCAGCACAGATGTTTTAAATGGAATAGCTTACGATGCTGAGACTGAGAGACTTTTTGTTACTGGAAAAAAGTGGCCTAAACTATTTGAAATTGAACTAATAAAAAAATAAGAGGCAATTTAAAATATAGTTTTTAAAGTAGAAAGTTCTTTATATTAAAGAGCTTTCTACTTTTATTTTAGGTCTTTAATCTTTTTTTTGCCTCTATTTGGTATTTCCCTCCAGATAAAATTCCATTTCTTCTACAACCAATATATATTATGACGAGCATATCGGTTGCAGGTAAAAACACCTACAACAGGCAATAATAGAGGCACATAGCAACTTTTTGCTAATAAGTCCTTATAAATCCTCCAGTTTTGCAAAATCAGTTGCTTTGCACCTTTTCGGAGTAAATCCAAATGTTTATTTTCTACTTTTATTTAGAAATAGCTTTATTATAACAGCTTCTGCATAAAGGCTCATATTTATCTTTTTCGCCAAGTATAACTAAATCGCTATTATCGCTTAACCTATGCGAATAGTTAGCTAAACTACCACAACGCATACAAATTGCATGCACTTTTGTAATATATTCAGCTACCGAAAATAATTTAGGAATAGGTCCAAAAGGTTTTCCTGCAAAATCCATATCCAAACCTGCAACTACAACTCTTACACCTTTGTCAGCAAGCTTGTTACAAACATCAATAAGTGAGTCATCAAAAAACTGTGCTTCATCAATACCAACAACTTCAAAATCACAAGCTGTTTCTAAAATATCTTCGGCTTTTGCAACTGGAGTTGAATGTATTGAGTTAGAATCATGTGATACAACATTATTCTCGGAATAACGAGTATCAATTTTAGGTTTATATATTTCTATTTTCTGCTTTGCAATTTTTGCTCGTTTTAGCCTACGAATTAACTCTTCTGTTTTACCCGAAAACATTGAGCCTGCGATTACTTCAATCCATCCACTTGATTTTCCATCTATCTCTAAAAACATTTTGTTTCTTTTAAATTCCTAAATAATATTTCAACAAAAATATAAATTTAATCAAATAAACAGCATAATTTTAGCTTAATCTTATGAACAGATTATGGCAATTTATTTTATCGCAAAAACTATATTTACACCAAATTAATCTCAAACTGGTATTACTCAACTATTACTCTTTCTACAAAAATCCCATTTTTAGTTTCTATTTTAATAAAATAAATACCTGCTGATTGATTTTCTAAATTAATTAATATTTTTGGATTATGAATTACAAATTTTCTTATTGTTTTTCCTGTTATATCAGTTATTTCAATATTAGTAATTTGCAGTTCACAATTCTTAATTGTAAATATTCCACTTGTTGGATTTGGGTATATTAAAATTTTGTTTTCTAAGACCTCATTAATATCTGTTGGCTGTGTAAAATGAAGTTCAAAACGGGTAAAATCTGTTCCATTTTCATGGGAAAAATTATAAATTGAATTTTCTGACAAATTTTGATATACGCCTAATGCATTATCAATCAAATAAATATCAAGGTCAATATCTGTTTCACTTAAATTAACCTCATAAACATTAGAATTATAGCCTCTAAAACCAAGATGGATTATTTGATTATCAGAAAAATACGGCATTGCATTTAAAGCAAATTCTACATTTTTATTCATAGTCCAAATTTGAGGTACATTTTCATTGCGAGAGTACATTTTATATAAGTCAAAACTACTATCAAAACTAAAATTTGCATCTGTATTTTCTATAATTTTTGTTTCATCTGTAAAACCATTAGCTGTGGTTTGTAGAGTAATAAAGTTATCAGATTTAGACGCTCGAAGGTCTTGCAGACGCTTCGAGGTCTTACTTTTTTTATAGAAATCAGTAGTATTATGAACCCTTGCTCCATTTTCCACTTCAAATGTAGCACCATTGCTCGTTACATGAATAAAAAAACCTTGCATTGCAGGAATATATTGCGTGCCGCCATTAATACCACCACTTGACGTATTGTACCCCTTGTAATTATGAGCAACATCATCATAAAAATATATACTTGGTTCAACATCTGAAAGATTGATATTTGTTTCTGTAATATTATCCGCCGAAAAATCAATTGCCGAAGGATATGGATTTCCCAACAAGTGCCAACCTTCAAACTCATCAGAAGCTGGAGTATTAGTCCAACTTAATGCAGGACTTGTGTATGTACCCGTGTGCAAATTACCCGTAAAATTAAGAGTTGTTTCCGTAAAATAATAGGCATAGCCAGTCAAACTTGTCAAATTTGGATTTGTAGCAGTTATCCAACCATCATTTGCGGAAGTAAAGCTCCCACCACTCCAACTGTCTTCGACTGTTTCATTATAAAAATAAAAATTATTTGTATTGAACATAGTTAGTGGTGCATCAATTATTGGAGATGCTAAATAATGCCACTGTGTTCCTACAAAATAACGCTCAATAGTTGCAGGAATATTTTCGGAATCATTTATGAATGAGCCTGTTCCATTAACATTCGATTTAATTACTAGCCCAACATTTCCTGCCTGATTATCCATAATACCGGTTACAGAAAGCGAAAAGTCTGGATTTATTTGCAAATTTCCTCCACTATAAATTGTTAAATCATTAGTCTCGGCTACACTTGTAATTATTGGGAAATTATTACTTTTCATACTCACGTCCGGAATAATCGCATTGTCTGCAGAAGTTGGAATTTGTTGTTTTTGCCAATTTGTGGCTGTTGCCCATACATGGTATTTATAAATAAATTCATGT
>JAOZLS010000157.1:0-397 GCA_029934705.1 Bacteroidales bacterium
ACAAAAAGCGATTAAAAAAGAACCAGATAATTATAATAATTATTTCAATTTAAGTTGGCATTCTCTTTTTTCAGGAGAATACAAACAAGCTATTACTGCAGCAAAAAAATCATTAGACCTTGCTCCTGAAAAAAAAGGTGTTTATTCAAATCTTGTACTTGGCTACGTTTTGAATAATGAGTTTGCCAAAGCTAAACCTATTTATTTAGAATGGAAAAATAAGCAATACGATGCTTATAGAACATGGAAAAGAATATTTCTAGCAGATATAACAGACTTAGAGTCTGCAGGAATAACACATCCAGACTTTAAGAAAGTTAGAGAGCTATTAAAACAAACCCCATAAAAAAGACTCTAAAAATTCTAATGGTATGGGTGTTCCGCTTAAGCCCACTGC
>JAOZLS010000157.1:407-9082 GCA_029934705.1 Bacteroidales bacterium
ACCACGACTAAAGTCATGGGTTGTAAATTATCATATAAACAACTCTAGCTCAGCATGGTTACATCATCACACTATAAACGACACTGAAAGTTTATTGATAAGATTAAACAACTAGCCCTTATAACCAAACTTACCAAGTACTTTACCGGAGCTACGCCAGTCTTTTTCGACTTTAACATACATTTCAAGAAATACTTTTTTATCAAAGAACTTTTCCATGTCTTTTCGGGCTTCTGTTCCTACCCTCTTCAACATTTTACCTTGGTGTCCTATAATTATTCCTTTTTGAGAGTCGCGTTCAACATAAATTAAAGCACGAATGCGTATAATATCCTCTGCTTCTTTAAATTCTTCAACAGCTACTTCAACCGAGTATGGTATTTCTTTTTTATAATGTACAAGTATTTTTTCACGTATTATTTCAGTTACAAAAAACCTATCGTCCCTATCAGTTAGTTGGTCTTTCGGGAAATATGGTGGACAAATTGGTGATAATTCCAATATTCTTTTAAATATATTTTCAACATTAAATTTTTCTAATGCCGAAGCAGGATAAATTTCTGCCTGTGGTAATTCATTTTTCCAGTAACTAACAAGTTTTTCTAATTTCTCTTGTTCCGATTGATCTATTTTGTTTATTACAAGCAAAATAGGAATTTCACTCTTTTTCACTTTTTCTAAAAACTCTACATTTTTATCGGGAGTTTCATAAATATCGGTAACATAAACTATTACATCAGCATCAACCAAAGCCGATTTTGAAAATTTCAGCATTGACTCCTGCAAAGCATAGTTGGGTTTTAAAACTCCTGGAGTGTCGGAAAAAACAAGCTGAAAGTCTTCGCCATTTACAATACCTTTTATTCTATGGCGTGTAGTTTGTGCCTTTGATGTAATAATTGATATTTTTTCGCCTACAAAAGCGTTCATCAAAGTTGATTTACCAGTATTTGGGTTTCCTATTATATTTACAAATGATGCTTTATGTTCCATTTTATGTTTTATTTTTCAAAAAATATTGTGTTAGTAATTGTATTGGCACTTTTATCGTGCTTAAAATAATCTTTAGTCCTAAAGTTTTTTTCAGGTATTAAAATTTTATATTTCTTCTTTTTAGTATTAACCAAGCTTGTTTTTCTAAGCCAAGGGTTAAAATATTTAAACATTTTATATGTAAGTTTATATTCCTGTGCAAAATTAGCAAAATTAGTTACACTTGAGTCAATTTCAATTTCTTTAACAGGAATTGTAGGGTATAAGTCTTTTTTTCTGAATGTAAACCCATAATTTTGCGGATTTTCAAGAATAAGTTTTATTGCTGTAATTCTATATACATATCGTCCTGTTTCTGTATTTAACAATAAATTCCAATATACATCTTGCCCTTGAGCTTTTATTTGTCTGTTTAAATTACCAATTCCAAGATTATAGGATGCGGCAACCATTGTCCAATTATTATACCTTTTATAAACATCATTCAAATATTTACAAGCAGCTATAGTTGATTTTTCTAGGTTATATCTTTCATCAACTTGGGAGTTTATTTCTAGTCCATATTGCTCTCCTGTTTTTTTCATAAACTGCCACCAACCTTTTGCTCCTGCTGGCGACACTACGTTTCTCAAACCACTTTCGGCAATAGCCAAATATTTAAAATCGTCTGGTATATTATGTTCTTTTAAAATAGGCTCAATAATTGGAAAATATCTATAAGCACGCTTTAAATATAGGAACATTTCGGAATGCCAATATGTAGTTTTTAAAATTTCATAGTCCATTGCTTCACGCACATCAAAATTTTCGACAGGTATTTTTTCTCCTGCAAAAGTTAATTCTTGTGGTACCGGGAAAGCATATACTTTGTATAAACTATCAATATTTTCGGAATATAATAGATTGCTTTTATCAATATTTTTTGAAAAAATAAATATATCCATTGCCCCCCAAAGTGCTAAAGCTATAAAAATTCCTAAGGAAAATCCGTTAAAAACATTTTTCAAATTAAACTTCAAATTAAATCTCATAAATTTCTATTTTCAAAAGTGTGCAAATATAACATAAATTGTGTTTATTCCTATAAAAACAAAAACCTTGCAATTATTAAATTGCAAGGTTCTATTTTTTTAAACATATAATATTGAGACTACTCCGAAAAGTCGAACTATCTGATTTTTAAAGTTTTTTTACCCTTAATCCCTAAAGATGTAAAACGATAGTTTTAGCCTTTAAAAACCAGATAGTTCTCAAAGTTCCCTTTATGGAATTTAGGAGTATAATGACTTTTCGGAGTGGACTCAATATTATTCTACATAAAAAGTTTTCATTCTTTCTTTATATCTTTCTTTTACAAAGCGTCTTTTTAATTTTAAAGTGGGTGATAATTCGCCTGTTTCAACAGTCCAAGTTTCATGTACAACCAAAATTTTCTTAATCCGCTCTGTTTTCCCTAATCTTTTGTTGTATTTATCTACTTCTTCTTGAATTCTAGCTATAACTCTAGGGTTTTTAACTAATTCATCATTTTCTCTATATTGTATTTTTTTTCGATGACTCCATTCATGTAAAAATTCAAAATTTGGAGAAATTACTGCTGAAGTAAATTTTTGGTTTTCGCCACAAACTATTAATTGGTCAATAAACAGAGACTCTTTCATAACGTTTTCTATAACTTGAGGAGCAACATATTTTCCAGTAGAAAGTTTAAATATTTCTTTTTTTCTATCAGTAATTTTAAGATAATCATCTCCTACAAGTTTACCAATATCTCCGGTATGAAACCAGCCATCTTCATCAATAGACTCATTTGTTTTTTCTGTATCTTTATAATATCCAAGCATTAAATTAGGACCTTTAAATAATATTTCTCCATCCTCAGCAATTTTAATCTCTTGCTCTTTTCCTAACTGAGGTCCAACAGTGCCAAACATGGTATGTCTAGGATGATTAACGGCAATAACAGGAGCTGTTTCTGTTAATCCATAACCTTCGTAAATTGGGATCTGTGCAGCTGTAAAGACTCTTGCCAAACGCTCTTGGAGTGCAGCTCCTCCAGAAATTATCATTTTAACATTTCCACCTAAAGCCTCTCTCCATTTGCTGAAAATTAAAAGATTATAGAACTTCAGTTTTGCTGAATAACTCAAACTTTTTCCTTTAAAATCGAAATTATGTCCTATATCTAATGCTCTAAAAAACAGTACCCTTTTTGTTCCTTCAAGTCCTTTTCCTTTTTCAATAATTTTATCATAAACCCGCTCTAATAAGCGAGGGACAGTAATAAAAACATTTGGTTTAACCTCTCTTATATTATCCGATATTTTCTCAATACTTTCAGCATAAGCAATTGAAATACCCATATATTGGAAAGTATAATTTCCAATGCGTTCCAACACATGGCATAAAGGAAGAAAGCTAATAGCCTTATGTTTAGATGATAACGGAATAATTTTATCTAATTTATAAAGTTGATATACGAAATTATTGTGACTAAGCATAACTCCTTTTGGCATACCTGTAGTTCCCGAGGTATAAATTATTGTTAATAAATCTTCGGGTAAAATAGAATCTTTAATAAGCTTTAATTTACCTCTTAATTTATAATCTTCTTTACTTTTTCCTAGCTCTACAATATCAGTCCAATGTGGTATTCCTTCAATTTTATCGAAAGTATAAATTTCGGTAATTGCACTTATTTTGTCAGCTATGGGTTTTAATTTATTATACAAATCAATATCAGAAACAATAAGTATTTTTGCTTCTGAATGCTCTAAAACATGAGCATATTCTTCTTCTCCTATTGTAGGATATATAGGAACATGCACAACTCCAGCACTAACCATACCCATATCAACAAAATTCCATTCTGGACGATTATTAGAAACAGTTGCAATTTTATCCCCTTTCTGAAAGCCTTTTAGTAATACCCCATAACTAAACCAGTTTGAATAATTTACATAATCTGTAGCACTATAATTTACTAAACCCCCATTTTCAAAGGCAGAAAACACATCTTCTTTATTTTTATATTCAGTCTTAAACTTTTCTATAATATCAAAAATTCTAGTTACTTGCATATCAATTTGTTTTATTTATTTAGTATAAAAATATACTAATATTTAATCATTTCAAAGAAAAAAAGCAACAAGTTTTTTTTGACATACCAATTTTTGTATATTTGTAACGAATTATTCTTAATAAAATGAAAAATAAGCTAGTATATATATTATTAATATCCATTACATTCTTAGCACAGTTTTCTATACAATCCTGTACTCAAGAAGACTTAGTTGCTCCCAAAACTCTACCAATTAATTCAATGTATGTGAACTTAGTATATTTTGAAAACACTGTTTTTGACAATCCTAACAAACAATATGTTTTCGATATTATAAGTCAATGGAAATTGTATGTTACAGACTCGTTACTTTTACCGAGCAAAGCATACCAACAATTAATTTCTAAAGAAGCACTTTATCAGGCCAAAAACACATGGTTACGTGAAACTGATTTTGAACTAAATTTAAAAACTTATAATACTAAACTTTTTAATATTGCTGATGAAGACTCGTCGGAGTGGAAATTATATATTACAAAAGAAGGCGAATATACTGATTTTCTATTACTAAATGGTTTATCGGCAAATAGTGATTCGATAGGAAGTTGGACTGTTACAAAATATGATATTAAAGAAATAAGTATTAATTTTTTAAAAATAGATTGGCTTGTAAAAACCGATAATTCACAAAAAATAAAATTTACAAACATAATACCTGGCAGTATCGATAATGGTAAATATATATTAATAAACGACTCTATTGATGATATATATAACAAGTATATAGATATTTACGATAAATCTAAAGACAACCATTCGTACATTCAACTAAATACTAATACTAAAACGGGAAGAATAAAAGATATTGACCATTTTGGTAACGAGACTTGGCAATATTGGGATTAGATTGATTGAGATTGATTGAGATTGAACTAGATACAAAGACTTTTCATCGTCCGTAGGATATGGAAACGTCATTACAGGCTTAAGATTAAATTAATTGAGATTGAAAAAGATTGAAGAAGATACAAAAACTTTCCATCGTCCATAGGACATGGAAACGTTACTACAACCATGACATAGCACTAAATTTAATTAGTTAAGACTTATTTATTATTGAGTAATTGTAAATTCACTAATAATATCAATTATTTTTTGCTAAACAGAAAAGTTTTTTTTTCTTATCAAACACTCCTCAATAACTGCAAATAAATAACAATATTTATAAGATATTTTCAAAAAAAAACGTTAAATTTACATTACTACACCTTAAAAAATATAATATTATGAAAAAAATCAAAATTTATTCCGTATTACTTATACTATTTATAGCTATAAGTACAAGTATTTATTCTTGTAAAGACAAAGAGCCACTTGCTCCAGAAATTCCACCACAAGAATCTTTTGTAACTAACTTTTCCGATTTTAACAGTAAAACTGCAATAGACACAACTATGGCAAACTGGGGTTACTCCGTACTAAACGTGGGAGTTTGGAATACTATAATTACTGTTGGTCTAGCTGTACCTGTAGCTTCTTATGTTGAAGCAATAAAAAATCATGAGCCTGAATATCAATCTGAAAACACTTGGCTCTGGCAATACGATTTTGATGTTGTTCTAAGTTCTTACACTGCTAAACTTTTTGGCACACTGGATAACGACTCAATATATTGGGAAATGTATATTTCAAAGCCTGGAGATTTTCAAGATTTTTTATGGTACGAAGGAACATCTGCTGTTAGTGGAACTAAAGGAACATGGACTTTATATGATAACCCAACTGACAAGCAAAAGTTATTAGGGATTATTTGGGATAGAAATAGCGATAGCACAGGAAACATTAAGTATTTAAACATTGTTCCTCGAGGACCTGAAAACGGCGGATATATTGCTTATGGCAACGACAATAATACAGACCTAAACGCTTGGTATGACATTTACAACAAAGGTAAAGACAACCATACAAATATAGAATGGAATACTACAGTGAAAAATGGCAGGGTAAAAGATATAAATCATTTTGGAAATGATTTATGGCAATGCTGGGATGAAAGTCAGAAAGATGTAGATTGTCCTATAGAGACAAAATAGTATTGTAATGCCTTAAATCATTTTAGAGATATATTTACCAAGTTGACATATAAAAATCCATTCACTTAGATTTGATGAACGATACACTGGTTATAAACCCAAAGTGTAGACATCTTATGTGTTTTGTATTATATCAATTTCTGGGAGTTAATTCACTCCTTGCTTTTTTATTACTTTTATTGAATCCTTTAAACTGCACAGTTTAAAGGATTCAATAAAAGTAATAAATTATTCCAAATCTAAAAATTGCATTTACTAGTTGAATTTAAGATTTGGTTCTCTGTTAAAAGCATAATTAGTGACAATTTTTAAGTTTATTATTATAATGATACAAACTTGTTGAATTGTTGGAAACATTTTGCAATACAGACACTCTTTTCTGGACGGGTATCTAAGCTCTAAAAGTCATAAATTTCGATTACATTAGCAAATTTGGAGCAAAAAAAAGCTTGCTTTAAACAAGCAAGCTTTTTTACAATTTATAAAGTATTAGTATTCATCAAGTTCATCTTCTAAGAAACCTGTTCTTCTAATTCCTGAAACTTGGTAAATTGTACCTGGATCATCAGCGAATTCGATTTCAAAATAAATACTGTCAGTAACAACTCCTGACAAAGATTTTCCACCATCAGCAATAACTTTTCCGTTTTTGATATTTATTTTAATATCATAACCATCAATATTATTAACTAAAGAGTCAGCTGATGAAATTGAATTCTCCTCAACATTACAATCACTCTTAACTTTATACTCCCAAAAGTTTGCTTCATCTGAGATCCAAATTTTATTTGCATCTTCATCAGCTGTATTATACGTTAATAAAGTAGTGTGTCCTACACCATACCAATCATCTACGACACCTGTTCCATTATCAAATTGATATGTAACAAACCATTCTCCAGCTAATGGCCAAACAACAGAATATTCCGTAGACACCTCCTTAGGTTGGTTCATTTCATACATTTTACTACACGATGTTATAGAAACCAACAATGCAGCTATAAATAATATACTAATTCTTTTCATAATTTTTTTTTTTAAAATTGAACTTTAGTTAGTGTTACAACAAATTCATATCCTGCATCCCAGTTAGATGTAAAATTAATAGTACTAGGTGCAGTAACAGAAAACGCAGTCATATCAACGAGACCACCAAATGTACCTACTCCAACAGACCCACCATAAGTAAAATCATTTGTGCTAAGATCATTAACAGTAATTGTCATCCCTTCTGCTCTATAATCAGCGCCATAACCACGGCCTAAATCATAATAACCTCCTATTGCATCAGACAACATAAATACACCTGCTGTTTCAGTTTCCCAAATTAGTATATACTCTAAATCAGTATATGCAGAACCACCCACTTCGTTTCGAACAATTGTTGATGTATATATACCACTAAGACCTGAAGTTAAGTCACCATTATCAACAACCCAAACGACTCTCTCAACTGTACCAGCATATCCGTCAGCATTAACAGAACTATAAATAACAACATATTTACCAATAACGTCAGGATTAACAATGTCTCCAGTTACCTCAACAGGAATATCCACGCCATTTTCAGTGGCAGTTACACCGGGATCAGTATATGTTTCACCCAAATCAATAAACATCACACCATCACCTGCCATCTCGAACTTAGGATAATAAGTTATTCCTGTATTAATATCTGCTGTTATAATATTCTTCTCACAAGAAGTAAAAACCCCTAGAAAGATAAATATTGTTAAGTATTTAATTATATTCCTTTTCATATCTTAAACATTTATATTAATTATTTTTTATCCCACCAAACTTTAGCAGTAATGCTAGTTTGTGCCGGTACATTTGTATTTAAATTAATCTCATCTTGAGGATATATCATTCTCTTAGGGAATGCTCCACCAGTAGTTCCTTCTATTGAGTACATAAAAGTACCAGGGACATAAACTGTATTATAAGCACCTGAAACCCAGGCAACTTCTGTCCCAACTACAGGGTATCCGTTTCTATTTGTTTCAAAGAAAGCTTCTAAAGTTTGACTTGTTCCTGCAAAAGCAGCCCATTTAGCCATTGTAATTGCTTCCATTTTTTCTTCTAGAGTACCTGTACTAGGATATTCATAAACATTACCTGCTCCGATATATGCCTCAGCATCAAAGCCTTTTCTTAAAAAATCACTTGAAACTGCAGAATTATAAAAACCTTCATCATCACCAGTTCCCCACCCCCTTGCAATTGCTTCAGCTTGTAATAAGTCGCTTTCAACTTCTGAAATAAAATAAACAGGGCTTGTCGGACTTTGGTTGTAAACGCATACCGTTATAGGATCAAGTACTGTAGAAGGAATATTAAAACCACCTTGTGGCATAGGATTAGCATTAGAACCAACAACAGTTGCCATTCTAGGATCAGAATTTGCTTCATAATATCTAAAGATAGTTGTACTAACTCTAAGGTTTGTTGCAACATTTAGATTTTCTACATTTGAGTCATACAAAGGATTTCGTTGTCCTGTAGCATCAACAAAAATATCTAAAACA
>JAOZLS010000500.1 GCA_029934705.1 Bacteroidales bacterium
TATCATTGTCATGCACATTGGGCACGCTGTTGCAATAATATCTGGTTTTATTTCTAAAGCATCTTCTGTTCGTAATTCATACACTTCTTTGTCGCCTTTTTCCGCTTCTTTAAACATTTGTGTACCTCCTGCACCACAACATAGCGAGTTACTTTTGTTTCTGTGCATTTCCTTCATGTTGTTTGTTAAACTGTTTAAAACAAAGCGTGGTGCGTCATATTCGCCATTCCCGCGTCCTAAATAACAAGGGTCATGGTAGGTTATTGTTTTTTCTGCAAATAATTTATTGTCTATTTTTAATTTTCCGCCTTTTATTAATTGTTCAATAAATTTAGTATGATGTATTACTTCGTAATTTCCATCAAGATCCGAATATTCATTTTTTATTGTATTATAATCATGTGGGTCGCAAGTAATAATTTTTTTAACTTCGTAGCCGTTCATTACTTCTATATTCATCATGGCTTGCATTTGGAATAAAAATTCGTTTCCTGCTCTTTTTGCATTATCTCCTGAATCTGTTTCTTCTGTTCCTAGGCAGGCATAATCAACCTTGCAATAATCTAATATTTTTGTAAAACTTTTGGTTATTTCAATTGCTCTTTCGTCATACGAGCCAGATGAACCTACCCAAAATAAATATTCAGGCTTTTTGTTCTCTGCAAATTTATCTGCCATTAAAGGAACTGTAATTTTTGTTTTATCTTCGTTATTATATGTTAAATCATTTGCCCAATTAAATCTGTCGGCTGCTGAATATTTCCAAGGTGCTCCATTATTTTCAATATTTGTTGACATAGCATTTATTAACGATGGTGCTGCCGATTCTTCTAAGAAGATGTAACGTCTCATTTCTAAAATCATTGATGGTTGATCTATGTTTATTGGGCATTCTTGCGAACAGGCATTACAAGTTGTACATGCCCAAAGTTCTTCGTAACTTGTATAATCTGGATACATAGATTTGCCATCGTCAAAGGTTTTGCCTTCTTTTAGTAAGCCGTTCATCTTCTCTTCCATTCTACGTCGGTAATCCAAAACAATTTTTCGTGGCGAAAGCAATTTGCCTGTTTGGTTGGCTGGACAAACCGATGTACATCTACCACATTGCGTACATGCTAATGAATCAATATAATTTTTCCATGTTCCGTCTTCTACGTCTTTCATTCCAAAGCGTTCTGGTTCCCCTTCTTCTTCAGGAGCTGCTGCATTTGGGTCAAGCATTAACTTTACTTCTGTTGTTACAGCTTCCATTTCATTCATCTTTGTTAGTGGCTCGGTTCTCGAAAAATATACATTCGGGATTGACATAAAAACATGAAAATGCTTTGAATATGGTAAGTAGTTTGCAAAAATAAATATTAATAATATATGTACCCACCAGTTTACTAGTTCAAGTACATGAAGTGAGTGGATACTCATGCCAGAAATATAGTTTGCTAAAATGCTCGATATGGGAAAGGCTCCATATATTTCGTGTCCTCCTGCTTGTGCATAAGCAACATAGCCGGTATTCATTCCTAATAAACTTACCATTAGTAGTAAAATTAGAACTAGAGCAAAGGCTGCATCTTTATGGTCTTTGTGGCGTAATTCGTTTCCTGTAAACCTCTTTATATTCATAAAAAGTCTTCTTATAAGAAAAGCTATAATTAGTACAAAAATTATAAATGCAAATATATCCCCCGATGCTATTATAAATGTATAAACAGGTCCTAAAATTGAAATTACTCTATCGTTCGTTGGGTCTTGATCGAATACTGAGCCTATAAAGCCATCAAGAAGCATTTCGCCTGAACCTACTGTAATCATTAAAAAACCCCAAAATACCAATGCGTGCATTAAGCCTACAATTGGAAATCTGAAAATCTTAGTTTGCCCTATTGCAACTTTTAATGTAATTTTAATTCTTTCTCCAATATTTTTTATTGAATATGGCTTTTTTAGGAGTTTAATTATTTTAAAAATTCTGAAAAAGCTCCAAGCTAACAGACCAAATGCTATTAGTGTTGTTATTATAAAAATTATGTGCGATATCATAAGCTATATTTTTGAAGATTAATAATACATCTACAAATATAAATAATATTATGTACGCATAAGAAAAATATTTAGTTTTTTTTCATTTTTATTTTGTATTTTTGGACAATTGTATCTTTTTATATTTAATTTGTTGGCTTTTTTTAAGGGGTTTCTTGGTAGAAATCTTATTTATTGACATTGTTTTTGATTAAATATTAAGCTGTTTATACTCAGTTATTTAATTCTTGATTGTTACATTTTAGTTCGTCATACTAAATATAGTTTAGTACAAGTTGCTATACTTAATTTAGCCTCTATGTGTTCTCGGAGTGTAGAATAACTGTTATTAATAAAAGAATAAAATACTGAACTGAATTCAGATACTAACACAGGTGTTTTTTTAAGTCACTTTAAACCAGAGGGTTTGCGACAAATGTTTTTTTATTTCAAAAATCATGCATAATATTAAAGTTATTAGACCAACAATTTTCCTTAAAAGAGCCATTTTATTAACTTCTTTAGTTGTAATTATTAAAAAAAAACTAAACTTTGCAATGAAGGCTTCGGTTAAAACTAAAAAAGTTGTTTTTCTATTTACTTATTTAATACTTTTAGGAGCAGACTCAGTTTTACAATTAAATTTTAAAAAATGAAGAATATATTTGTTACTTTATTACTTAGTACATTATTTATAAATGCTTTTGCCCAAAAAGTTAATTTATACAATGCTA
>JAOZLS010000158.1 GCA_029934705.1 Bacteroidales bacterium
TTAAAGATATCTTTATACCAGAAGAATTTAACGAAGAGCAAAATATGATGGCACAATCTTGCCACGATTTTGTTGAAAAAGAAGTGTTACCACATATTGATGCTTTAGATAAGCATGATACAGAATTGTTGAAAAAATTAGTTAAAGACGCTGGCGAATTAGGTCTTTTAGGAATTTCAGTTCCAGAAGAATATGAAGGATTTGGGCAAAACTTTGTAACTTCAATGAGAACTGTTGAAGAAATAGGAAGAGGCTTTTCTTATGCAGTAGCATTTTCGGCACATACAGGAATTGGTACTTTACCTATTTTGTATTATGGTACCGAAGAGCAAAAGCAAAAGTATTTACCAAAATTAGCAACAGGTGAATTTATTGGAGCATACTGTTTAACTGAGCCAGAAGCAGGCTCAGACCCAAATTCAGGTAAATCAAAAGCAGTTTTAAGCGAAGATGGTAAAACATACAACCTTAATGGAGTAAAAATGTGGATTACTAACGGTGGAATAGCCGATATTCATATAGTTTTTGCTAAAATTGACGATGACAAAAATCTTTCAGCATTTATTGTAGAAAGTAATTGGGAAGGAATTACTTTAGGAGCAGAAGAAGAAAAAATGGGAATAAAAGGCTCATCAACACTTCAAGTTTATTATAGTAATGTTACAATTCCTGCCGAAAACTTATTAGGCGATAGAAATGGAGGCTTTAAAATTGCTTTAAATATTCTTAATTTAGGAAGAATTAAGCTTGCGGGAGCATCTGTTGGAGCATCAAAAGCTGTAATTACAAGTGCTGTTACTTATGCAACAGAGCGTAAGCAATTTAAAACTCCTATTGCACAATTTGGAGCAATAAAGTATAAATTAGCCGAGATGGCAATTAGAACTTTTGCAACAGAATCCTTAACATATCGTGCTAGTCAGAACATTGAAGACGCAATACAACAGTATGTTGCCGAAGGAATGGACAAAGGAAAAGCATCTTTAGAAGGGTTAAGACAATATGCAATTGAAGCATCAATAGCAAAAGTTTATGGTTCGGAAGCTTTAGATTATGTAGTTGATGAAGGAGTTCAGATTTATGGAGGAATGGGATATTCAGCCGAAACTGATGTAGAAAGAGCTTATAGAGATTCTCGTATTAATAGAATTTTTGAAGGAACTAACGAAATTAACCGTATGGTTATGGTTGGCGAATTGTTAAAACGTGCATTTAAAGGCGAAGTTGATTTACTTAATCCTGCAAAAGAAGTTGCAAAAGAGTTAGTTGGAATTCCTAGTTTTGGAGCACCATCAACTGAATATTTCGAAATTAAAAAAGGCATAATTCAAAATTTTAAGAAAGCAATTTTAATGGTGTCGGGAGCAGCTCTTCAAAAATATCAAGAAAAATTACAAAATGAGCAGGAGCTTCTTTTTATTGCTGCTGATATGATGATGATAACTTATGCAGCTGAATCATTTATGCTTAGAGTTGAAAAACTTCAAGATATGAAAGGTGAAGACAAAGTTGAACTACAAAAATTGATGCTTGATGTTATGGTTTACGATGCAGCCGCAGCAATTAAGAAATTTGGTGACGATGCACTTCATTCATTCTCGGAAGGCAACGAAAAAATGGGAATGTTAATGGGAATGAAACGTTTTACTAAAATGGACGGTGTAAACGTTATTGCTGCCAGAAGAAAAATAGCAGACAAAATTATTGAGGAAAATAAATATCCTTTTTAATATAATATGACTTGCTTTGACTTGCATTCGTCAGCCCAAAGGCTGACAATGTAACGTCAACCCAAACCATAAACTACCTTGTCCACTTTTTTTGCAGATAAGGTATGTCTTCTAAAATGAGCAAACAATTTTAAAACTGTTTGCTCATTTTTTTACTTTCACCCAAAACCATATTTTCATCAAAAAATCAAAAAAACAGCATTAAATTTTATATCCTTTTAGTTATATTTGAAGAATCATATATTATTAACTAAAACTTAAAAATGAAACTATTTAAAATTTTTGGTGTTGCTATAATGGCAATTCTTTTATTACATTCATGTAACGACCCAATAGTTGAGCCAGCCGATAATCAGATAGACAGATTAAAATGGTCTTATGATTTTGAAACAGTAATGGGATTGTCAAATATTAATTTTGTACCTGCCATTGATGAGGCTGGAAATATTTATGCCGTAGCCGAGGTTCAATCGGGTAGTCAGATTTTTAAATTAAATGCAAATGGCGACGAACTTTGGACTAAAGTAATTTCTTCTGTTACAGGTCGTTTTGTTTATTTTGATAGTAAATTGTTTTATAATCAGAGTGGTACATTAGTTTGTGCAAGTGCAAGTAATGGCTCCGAAATTTGGAGAACCGATAATGCAATGACTCTTGATATTATAGCAGTTACAGATAATAAAATTTATACAACCTTATTTGTTGACGATGGTTTCTTAGGAGAAAATTATCTTAATGCTTTTGACCTCCAAGGAAATAAAATTTGGGAAGAAAAAATACAATATTCCGATACAGAAACTATCGCATTCCCTTATACAATAAGTGTTAGAGAGAATCAAATTTATTTAGGGATTTTGGCTGAAATAGGTGATTCCGAATTTGCAATAATTAATTATCAAGACGATGGAGCTTCTGTTTCTCGAAACTGGACTTGGCTTGCTCCCGATTATTATTCCTCAGGTAATTCTTATAGAAAGCATGATATAGCAATTGAAGACAATAACGATTTGCTTTTTGGATTGAACAAAGATGGAACGGAGTATGTTTTTTCTATAAATTCCTCAGGAATAGAAAATTGGTCTAAAGCGAGTTTACTTTCGCCTACAATTACAAATGTTACAACCGATGGCTTAGGAAATGCTTATGTTGCTTATGATAAATGCGAAAAAATAGGAAATGGCGGTACCGTTTGGTCTTCCGAAATTAAAACTGGTTGGGAATATGAAGGAATACTTTCAAACTCGCCAATTGTTAGTCAAAACAAAACGCTATATTATCAAAATACATCAAAATTATTAACCGCAATTAGTAACGAGGGTACTTTTTTGTGGGAGCAATATTATGAACCACTTGATTATGGGACTGATAATGAGTTTCATAATATCACTATAAATAAAAATGGCGATGTTATTGTAATTACAAAAGTTGGTATTTTATGTTTTGAAGGCGATGGAAGTGGACTTTCAGAAACAGGATGGGCAAAAAAATATGGAAACTACGGAAATACGAGTAGTAAGTTTTAAAAACAGAATGATAATTTGGTATTAAAGTGTGTAAAGCTGATTTTCAAATCAGCTTTACACACTTAATGGATAGTGTCTTTTTATGCAACAATATTTTTCATTCTCAATTTATTTTGTGTGACAAAAACTGTTTTTCCTGTAATATCGGTAATTTTAATTTCATTAATTTGATTGATATTATTTATTTTAACATAATTTCTTGCAGGATTAGGGGAAATAATTATTTGTGAATTAAGATTTCTTATTGAAGCCCTACTATTTACTGTAATAATTTGAGTGCAATTTATATAATTTCCTGAAACATCAGTTACTGTCCAAATAATATAATTTTCTCCTATAGGAATTTCTTCTCCAGAAAGTGTTGCATAGCTATTTATGTTATTTGAGACTTCAGCTATTTCACAATTATCATCAGTTTTTAATGGGTCAAATTCATTGTCTAAAACTGTATAAAATATTTCTTCACTAGTAATATTCAAAGTTACATTTTCGGCACAAGAAATAGTCGGGTTAATATCATCTACTACTTCAATATTGAAAGAAATACTTGATGTATTTCCTGCATAATCACTTACTAATAATAATATTTGATTAGTTTCTCCTGTAATTTCAATTCCCGCATCTGGTGATTGAGTAATTGTAATAATATCGCTACAATTATCAGTCATAGTAACTTCTGAAGTATAATTTTCTAAAATTGTATTACAATTATTATCAGCATTAATAAATATATCGTCATGTAAAGATGTTATAGTGGGTGGAATATCTTCGTATTGAATTAAAGCAATGCCACTTGTAACACTTTCATATTGACTTGAGACGACACATCTAAAAAAAGTATTATTAATGTTTATATTAGCATTTACAGTTAATGTTGCAGTATTACTTCCTGAATATGTAGCATTATCAGTTACGTCAGCATACACATTGGATGTGCTTGATTTATATTGCCATTTAAATGAATCTGCATTTTCAGTTATTACAGAGAATGTTATTGTTTCTTCATAGCATAAATTAAGAACATTCTCAGGATGTGAAGTTATTGCTACAGTAGGTGTTTGTGTATAAACAAATACAGCGCCCCTATTATTAACTTCATAAGGGGCTCCTGAAAAAACATAATCACCATCCATTTTAATTGATGTTCCAAATTCGGCATAGTTAACTCTCTTAGAAGCAGTCGTTTTCATAGAATCATTCCATAAGTTACCATTGTTAGTATATATGTATAAAGCTCCCGTATTCTCAATAAAGTTTTCTGAATTTATATCATAATCATGTCTAGCAGATCCTACTACAGCATAATTATTATTGATTGCAACACTTGAACCAAAGAAATCATCCGAATTATTATCTGTTGCCGAGAGTTTTTTTATTTCTTCCCAAGTTCCTAAGTTATTCTGATAGATATATGCATAACCATAATTTTCGGGATAATACATATATGGTGCACCAACAATTAAATAATCGCCAGAGATGTCGATAGAATGCCCAAAACTTTTGTATTTGTTGCCAATTACCATTATTATTATAAAAAACATATGCGCTACTAGCTCTTAGTGTTCCAAAATATGGAGCATTAAGAGGATCATCAAGATATGAGCCTACAATTGCATAGTTTCCTGAAACATCAATAGAATAGCCGAAATAGTCTCCTTCGGAATAATCAGAAGCTAATATTTTTTTTATTTGTGTCCAGTTTTGCGAATATAATCTAGGACTTATTAAAATAACTAATGTTATAATTATTTATTAATAATTAAGGCTTTGAATTTCATCCTTACATTTTTTTTTGAGAGCACAAAAATAAAATTATATTTTTGTAATAAAACTGATTTTTATCTTGTTACGGTATATTAATATATTTATGCATTTGAATTGAAAGGTTCCATTTTGGGTTGTTCTTTGCATATTCAATAATATCGTAGATTATTTCATGTCGCTTACTCCACTCTGGTTGTAGGTATAATATACAGTCTGTATTAACTTTTTGGGCACACTCCTCTGCCCATTTTATGTCGTTTGAATTTTGCACAATTACTTTTAATTCGTGAGCTTTTTCATAATTCTCAACTAAGGGCGGATTTTGTATTTTTGGCGATAAACAAATCCAATCCCATTTTCCTGTAATTTTATATGCTCCAGAAGTTTCTAAAAAAGCTTCAATATTATTTTCAATTATTTTGCTCGACAAATAATCTAATTCATAGCTAGTAGGTTCGCCTCCAGTTACAACAATTGATTTTGCAGGTGTTTGCTTTACTTTTTCAATAACATTATCAACAAGTGCAAGTTTATGAATATCAGCTTTCCACGAAATTTTTGAATCGCACCAACTACATCCTATATCGCAACCACCAATTCTAATAAAATAAGCTGGTTTTCCTGTATTAAAACCTTCGCCCTGAATAGAATAAAACTCGTCAATTAATGGTAGTTTCTTACCATTTTCAAAAATATCTGTCATTATGTGTTATTTAAAGTAGTTCTACTGTTATTTTAATGGATAATCTATTTTTATCTAGAAGTATCTAAAATATGGAATTGTTTATTTGCTTATTTGTTTATGATTATAATCGGATTATTGAAAAAAAGTAATTGTTGTTTTTTATACTGAAACAAATATTTAGATTGCTATTTCGTATTATATATATCCTATGTATTCCTAAACAAATAAACAGTTAAACATTATACCATAAATAAAAATTATATATACATTAAATTTATTAAAATACCATTAAATTCGTTGTAGAACCTTTGAAATTAAGAAAAAGCTGCCTTATAGAATTAACTACAAAAACAGCTTTTACTTTTATAAATTTAGTTATATTACTCAATAGTCCATGTTTCGCCGCTATTTAAGAGGTCGTCCATGCAAAGTATATTAGATTTTGCTTTAACTTCTTCAATTTGTTTTTCAAGCAAACTGTCATAAGTATCTTTCTTTACTGCTCTAATTACACCAAAAGCTGTAGGGAAATTAGGATGTTGCATATTTATTAGTGCCATGTGTAAAGTTGGATTTTCTTCCTTTTCATCATGAACTAAAATATCTGCCTCAGTAATCCCATCCTCGCCAATTGTAACAACTTTTAGTTTAAGACCGTCAATTACTAAACCTTTATTTTTTTCTTTACCAAAAATCATTGGTTTACCATGCTCTAACCAAATTTGGTTATCGTCTCTTACGTCCTTACCAACAATATGGTTATAAAAACCGTGATTAAAAATAACACAGTTTTGAAGAATTTCTACAACAGATGTACCTCTATGTCCATCGGCTTCAATAAGAATATTGGTTGTTTCCTTAACTTTATTGTCAATACTTCTTGCAAAAAAAGTTCCACGAGCCCCTAAAACAAGTTCACCTGGGTGAAAAGGCTCTTCAATTGTACCATAAGGCGAAGTTTTAGTAACTTGTCCTAATAATGAAGTTGGAGAATATTGCCCTTTTGTAAGTCCGTATATTTGGTTATTAAAAAGCAATAAGTTTACGTCAATATTTCTTCTTATTTCGTGTATAAAGTGGTTTCCACCAATTGCAAGAGCATCACCGTCGCCGGTAATTTGCCAAACACTAAGTTTAGGATTTGCCGCTTTTACCCCTGATGCTAAAACGCCTGCTCGCCCATGAATACCATGAAAACCATAAGTATTCATATAATATGGAAATCGAGAAGAACATCCTATACCTGAAACAACTGCATAATCTTCTTTATTATGGTCTAATTGTGCCATTGCTTTTTGAACTGAGTTCATAATAGCAATATCGCCGCAACCTGGACACCATCTAACTTCTTGGTCGCTTTTAAAATCTTTGAATGTATATTTTTTTTCTGTGCTCATGTCTAAGTTATTTAGCTGCTACTTCAATAAATTTTTCTTTTAATTCTGAAACTGTAAATGGAAGTCCTTGTATTTTATTATACGCTTCATAATTAAATTTAGGAAATTTCATTCTAAGGTAGTTTATAAATTGTCCCATATTAATTTCACAAACTACAATATTCTTATATTTAGAAAGAACTTCTTCAGTATTTCTTGGTAATGGGTTGATATAAGTAAAATGTGCGTGTGCTAATTTTGTTCCGCCTTCTTTTAATTGACTTACAGCAGTTGTAATATGTCCATAAGTACTACCCCATCCAATTACCAAAGTATCAGCATCTTTATCGCCTTCAACTTCAATTTCAGGAATATAATCAGCAATTTTCTTAATTTTCTCATCTCTATATATAGACATAACCTCATGGTTTTCAGCTATATAAGAAACATTTCCTGTTTTATCCATTTTCTCTAGTCCACCTAATCTGTGCTCAAAGCCTTCCATTCCAGGAATTGCCCAAGGTCTTACTAATGTTTCAGGATCTCTATCGTAAGGTACATATTCTTTTGCATTTTTTGATATTAGCTTTGTTTTTATTTTTGGCAAGTCGGCCATTGCTGGATATTTCCAAGGCTCTGTACCGTTTGCAATAAATCCGTCTGTTAAAAGTAAAACAGGAGTCATGTGCTCTAATGCAATACGAGATGCTTCAAAAGCATAGTCGAAACAATTAGAAGGTGTGCTTGCAGCAATTACTGGAACTGGGCTTTCGCCGTTACGTCCGTATAATGCTTGAAACAAGTCTGACTGCTCAGTTTTTGTTGGTAAACCTGTAGAAGGTCCACCTCTTTGAACGTTT
This sequence comes from Bacteroidales bacterium, assembly GCA_029934705.1. Classification (GTDB taxonomy): domain Bacteria; phylum Bacteroidota; class Bacteroidia; order Bacteroidales; family JAADGE01; genus DZBS01. The sequence continues at coordinate 7,939 of JAOZLS010000158.1, forward strand.
ACAACTACTAAAGGAAGTTCTGTAATTACAGCTAGCCCAATTGCTTCAGATTTTAAAGCTAAGCCTGGACCTGAAGTAGAAGTACAGGCGAAGTTTCCTGCAAAAGCAGCACCTATTGAAGTAACAATTCCTCCAATTTCGTCTTCTGCTTGAAATGATTTTGCTCCTAAGTCTCTTCTTTTTGCAATTTCTTGAATTATTTCTGTTGCAGGTGTTATAGGATATGAGCCTAAGAATAATGGCAATTCTGCCTTTTCTGCGGCTGCTAACAATCCCCAAGCTGCTGCTTGGTTTCCACTTATATTTCTATATTTTCCTTTTTCAATTTGCGATGAGTGAATTCTAAACGAAGGCATTGCTTGAATTGCTAATGCGTAGTTAAATCCGTCTCTCATAGTTTTTTTATTTGCTTCAGCTATTTGTGGCTTTTTACCAAATTTTGCATCTAAAAAATTAAAAGAATGATCCATTGGTCTGCCAAATAAATTATAAACAATACCAAGGGCAAACATGTTTTTACTTCTTAAAATACTTTTAGCATCTAAGCCTGTTTCTGCCAGACTGTCTTTAGTTAAAGACGATATTGGAGCTTCAATTAAGTTGTAACCTTCATAAAGGTTTTTGAGTTTGTCTTCCTCACAACCTGCTTTTTTGAAGTTTTTTTCTGTAAAGGCATCAATATCAATAATAACTGTACCTCCATCTTTTATCCACTTTGCGTTTGCTTTTAAAGCAGCAGGATTCATAGCTACTAATACATCTGCAAAATCGCCAGGTGTTTTAACTGTTTTACCAAAATGTAACTGAAAACCAGAAACGCCTCCTACTGTTCCTTGGGGGGCTCTTATTTCTGCTGGGTAATCGGGAAATGTAGAAACATTATCGCCAACTAAAGCCGCAGTGTTAGACAGTTGAGTACCTGTAAGTTGCATGCCGTCTCCAGAGTCTCCTGCGAATTTAACGACAACCTGATCAACTTCGATTATTTTTTTTGCCATAATAAAATGTTTGTTGAAATTTGTGTGCGTAACAATTTAAAAACACAAATTTAAAAATATAATTATTAAATCGTCAATTTACATATATGTTTTTAGATATAATATTGTTTTTTCAAAAATAACTGTTCTTAAAA
>JAOZLS010000501.1 GCA_029934705.1 Bacteroidales bacterium
ACTTTGCAGGATCAAGCAGTCGTTTACTTATTTCGATTGTTTTTTTATAATTTTCAGATTTTTCATTTTCTTTTTCATAAAAGTTTTATGGTTTTCCGTCAATATAATTTACAACATGCTTATTTCCTTGTTCGCTAAAAAAAGTCCAAGAACCTTCAGCTGTACCATTTATGTATTGACCTTTTACTTCCATTGTTCCCGACTTGTAATATCTTAAAATTGGACCATCTAATTTACCTGCTTTTACCACTGCTTTTAGTTTGTTTTCTCCTGTTTTATAAAATTTTTGCCAAAGTCCATTTTCTACTCCTTCAAGCCATACTTTTTCATCGTAAATTTGCCCAGTTACAAAATATACTCGTTGAAATCCGTTTAACTTATCATTTTTATACTCTTCGGTTTTAACAACTATATTATTTGTATAATATTTCCAAAGTCCGTCTTTCTTTTTACCAATATAACTTCCTTCTGAAAGAATTTCGCCTTTTTCATTATAAAATTTTGCTGTAGCATTTTCCCCATTTTCATCATATATAAGAAAAGCATATAATCGCCCATTTGTAAAATATCTTTTGTAGTCGCCTATAGGTTTTCCATCTTTAAAAGTTACTTCATAAGCAGGACTTCCATTGGCATACACTTTTTTCCAAGGTCCTTGTTTTAATCCATTACCATCGGTCTGATTCAACTTTCCCTCTCTGGTTAATTTAACAATTTCGGCATCTGGTGCTGGTTTTATATTTAGAACTAACTGTTTGTATGCTTCGGTCGTATCCTTATATATTTTAACAAGATAGTCGGCTAAAAAGCGTGCTTTAATATTATCGGTATTAAATTTTGCTTTTAAATGGTATTGTAAAGTATCATGCAGTATATTAAACTCATTGGTATATTCTTTTTGTAACTCACTACCCATTTTTTTAGATGTTCCTTTATAAACTAATTTTGTAGTTTTTTTTAGGTCTAAATATGAATTAGTTTTTGTTTGAAAAAAATACGAAAAGCCTGCACAATAGTAGGGTAGTGCAAATTCATTGTTTTTATTAATATATTTCTCGGCTTTTATTATACAATTTGAATAACTTTTTGTGTTATACAAATTTTTAATTTCTGTTAGTTTCTTATTTTGTGCCGATAATTGAATTGAAATTGAAATAAGAATAAATGATAAGATAAGTTTTTTCATAATTTTAGTTTTTATTAAATTAATGTTTATATGTTTTATAATAGATATATTGTAAAATACTTTTACAATTATAACAATTCCTAAATATATAAAATCAATATCTGATAAACGCAATAAAAATATCTTTAGTATCATGTTAAATTTGTAATAACGTTTCCATGCCCTACGGACGATGTTAAGTTTTTGCATTATAGCTAAGATTGACCTGCATTCGTCAGTAGGACAATGTAGCGTCAATTAAGACTTGACATGACTTTATATTTAAAAAACTATTTTTTCATAACTTTTATACTCTTATTTATATTTTTAGTTTGAACTTTTACAAAATATACTCCTTTTGCTAAACTTTTAATATTTATTGTTACTAAAGCAGATTCTCCTTTTTCAGAAATTAATATTTTTCCTGCAATATCTACAATTTGGATTGAGTAATTTTGGATTATTCCAAGTTTAATATTTAAAGTTGCAGTTGCAGGATTTGGATAAACACTTATGATGCTTTCTAAATTATTAATATTCGTTGCAAATTTACTTGTTACCTTAAATTCATCTAACATAAAACAAAAGGCATCGTGGGATACGTTATGTATTCCAATATAAATATCTTTTCCTGCATATTTGGTTAAGTCATACTTAAATTTAGTCCATTCTGCGGGGGCTTCGGAGTATGAACCTTTATTTGTAATTATTTCAAAATTACTAATTGTATTACCAGTTGTAGAAATTCCAACTTCAAATCTTTCTAAACCATAAGCATCGGTAATTGATTTTACATAGAAAGAAAGGCTGTCAGCTATATCTATCCCTTTAATTTTAGGAGAAATTAGCCAATCATCATTTGGCGAGGAAGTTCTTCCTGCCCCAGAGTTAAAACACGCAGCAAACTTATTTCCTGTATAAGCCTCCCAGTCAGTTGATATAGGAATTGTAGCTGTATTATTAAAAATAATAAAAGAACCTGTATAGCCTTCATTTTCAAAATTAAAATTATCAGTTCCCCAGGTAATCCCCATTTCATTATCAATCATTGTCCAATTTCCAATATCTTTTATGCTAAAATCTTTATAATTTTCAAAACTATCATAAAATTTTTGAGCATTAACATTAAATAAAAATGTTAAAAGAAAAGATGTTAAGTAAATTTTTTTCATAAATTGTATTTTAGTTTATAATATTCTTTGGTGGTAGCAATGTAAATAAATTATATGACAAATGTTTACTGTTGATAAAAAAAACAATATTAAATGATTAGTTTTTGCAACTTTTAACTTATTTTTATAGTCGTAAAATAAAAAAACTAAATAAGCTGTGTTAAAATTCTACATTACTCTAATTTCAATATTAATAATTAACTATACGTTTGCACAAAAGCAAACTGATAACTGGTATTTTGGAAATAATGCTGGTATAAGTTTTATTTCAGGTATTCCCGAGCCCATAGTAACTAGTGAAATGGTTACTTATGAGGGCTGTGCAACAATGTCGGATAGCTTAGGTAATCTTCTTTTTTATACTAATGGTGTTGATATTTGGGATAAAACGAATAATTTTATGCAAAATGGTCG
>JAOZLS010000502.1 GCA_029934705.1 Bacteroidales bacterium
TAATTACACATCCATAAATTCCTGAAAATAATATAAACATACTACCTGGAAAAAGATGAAGCATACGATCCTACTCTTCACTGGTAAAAAGGCCTTTAAAGAGTGTTATAAAATACAATAGGTCTTTTTCACCTTTGATAAAATGCCTTAAGAAAATCAATAAATGTAGCGTTAATGAAGAAAAAACTCTCCGCCAGCTGGCGGAGAGTTATTTTCTTTTAGCGAAACGAATAAGTTTTAAGCAATTAAAAAGGTCTTATAATTTATTTTTTAAACTAAGTAAGGTAGTTTAGGCTTTATTAATTGTTAGTTTAGGCTGTACAGACCATCCGAACACTTAATTGTTGTAGGTTGTATTTTAATTATTCATCAAGCAATCAATGGTTTTCATTAACTGTTTACTTTGGTCAGAAGAAAAATCTTTTTCAACATAACTTTTCGTAGTCCAAATACGCATTGTTTCAATTTCTTTTGTACGGAAAATTTCTAATTGCTTCTTTTTCCCAAATGCTTCACCAAAATAAAGAGTGAATTCTTCATCACAATTAAAATCTCCATCATTGATTAATTCTAATCGTGTACCGTCTCGAAATAGCACATTCATCTTATTTTCATCGTCAATACAACCACCTGCGCCAACAGCATGAATATTAAAAATAATTGTATTTGAAGCTCTTAAAAGAAAAATTCCAAATCCATTTTTGCTTCCATCATCTGAAATTACTAACTTTTTAATTGCTCCTGTTATAGAATGACCTGTCATTTTATCAGTTTCTGTCGAAATTAAATCAGAACACTCAAAACTGACGATATAATTTGTTTGTGTGGTTTTAGTATATTTCCACGTACCATCATCATTTAGAATCACTTTCTGTCCATCATTGGTTGTTGCTTCTGTTTGAGCAAATACACTAAAAGACGATATTGTAAAAATTAAAATTGTAAAAATAAATATTGCTTTATTTTTCTCATCAGTAAATTTAAATAATCTCATAATTCCTAATTTTAGTTTTCCAGAGAAGAAAAAAAGTAAAATTATTTTGTGTGTTCAAGAATGCTATCAATAAACTTATCAACCTGAATAATAATATCAAGATTTACATTGTCAAGTGTATTCTTTATAGCATCTTGTGGGGTTGTATTTGATTTTGTAACTTGATATGAATAATTATAGCCTGTACCATATGTTGACCATATATGTTGCGCATTTGCATCAGCCGTTATTTGTTTATTGTAGGTTTTCCCTTTATATTGAATTACTGTCAATATTTCTGCTGATGAAATATATTCAACATTTGTTGTACCAGCTCCTACAAGAACTAACGCTACTTTATTGCCTGTAGATGTATGGTTTTCTGTTCTAACTTCAACATTTGTCAAAGTTAGGTCAATATCCATTTCTTCACATTCTAAAAGGCAATTGGTTTTATTCTGTAGATAATTTTCAAATACTTGGCTGAAAGCCATATTTTGATTTGAATTTACAGTGTATCCGCCCTTTAACTTAAATACTTCGTTAACGTCTGAAGACACGTTGTGTTTGAAATTAATAGGGACTTCCTTAATCTCCATAGCCAGGTTATTTGGAATAGATGTGCTTAAAGATGCTGTTGTTGTACATCCGGAAATTAAAAGAACAATACCGATTAAAAAGCCATATAAAAAGTTTACTTTTTCCATTTTTCTAAATATTTAGGTTAAAAATTGAAAATAAAATATTAGTATGTTTTGTGTAAAATGAATTTTACAATTTTAATATCTCCTATTTTTACAACTAATAGCAGTATGCAATTTTAGATATTGTTACCGAGTTCAAATTTGGTAGTGCCGACCATCCGAACGCTTAATTTTGTCATCAGAATCTTATAATTAATTAGAATGAGAATCCTCCACCTGGGTGCAATATGAGAAAATCACCATTTGCTTTTAAATTTCCCCTCATTTTATTTCCATTTCCTGTGATAAGTTCCTCTTTAGTCATTTCAACTTGTGTTTCACCTACTTTAAAATTTCCAGTAATTCTTATAATTGAATTGATAAAACCTGATTCAATTGCCATTTTTACAGGTCCATCTTTAGGAAGAGATTCATCTGTAAGTAAGAGTTGTTCAATGCAAATTATCAATGTACCGTCATTTTTAGAGACTTTTGTGCAGGTTTTATTAGTTTCAATTTTTAGATTATCTAAATTACTTGCAACCGGTCTGCTTTTTGCCAATTTAATTTCTCGATTTCCTTCGGCATCTTTGATATCTACATCTATTGTCAAGTGTGAGTCAAAACTTCTAATGTTATGCAATTCTCTAACCCTAAAAAAGTCTTTATACGTGGAACCATCAAAGTATTTTAAAAGACCTTCTGTTCCAATATACATGTTGGAACCAAGCATAATAGCTCTTGGATTTGGAATATTTTTTATTCCTTTAATTACAGCTTGTCTCATTATTTCCTGAAATTTTTTATTAATCATGACAATAATTTATTTATTAATTAGGTGCTTGTTATTTGGAACTTCAATTGCCGTTATCGGTTACGTATGTGTATATTAGTTTTATATCTATTATGCCTAGCTTATTTTAACTTACTCCAATTCTTTTATAAAGAAATACCACAGACTAAAATTAACTATTATTCTTTAAAAACATGTTTAATAGATATGTTCTACAACATATAGCCATCTAAAAACCTACTTCCAACTTTCTTTTTTTGTGCTTAAGTGAATCTATTACTTCCGACTTTTTAAAATAAA
>JAOZLS010000503.1 GCA_029934705.1 Bacteroidales bacterium
CTCAGAATTTGAAATGAATTTTGATATGATAGTTGACGCTATTGGTCAAGATATTGATATTGATTTTGCGAGCAAAAAGGAAATTAAAACTAAAAATGATAAATATGAAACTTCTTTAGAAAATGTATTTATTGGAGGCGATGCTTTAAGAGGTGCATCAAGCATAATTAATGCAGTTGGTGATGGTAGAAAAACAGCTCAAGAAATTATTGAAAAAGCAGGAATATCTTATAATACGAAAACTGCCGAGAATAGAGAAGAAAATGATGTTGATGATTTAATGCTTAAAAAGACTAAGCGAGTTGAAGGAATTAAACCAAAAGAAACCTCGTTTGATAAGCGTAATAACTTCGATTTAATTTCAATAAGCTTAACAAAAGAAGAGGCACAAAAAGAGGCAGAAAGATGTTTGTTATGCGACGAAGTTTGTAATATTTGTACAACACTTTGCCCTAATTTAGCCTTACAAGCTTATGAAGTAGAAACAGGAACGTTTCAATTACAAACAGTTTCTGATGGGAAAATTATTGATGCCGAGATATTTGAAATAAAACAATCACAGCAAATACTTCATATTGCAGACTGGTGTAATGAGTGTGCAAATTGCGAAACATTCTGCCCTACATCAGGAGCTCCATATAAAGAAAAGCCTCATTTATATCTTGATAAAAATTATTTTGAACAACAAAGAGATGGATATTATTTCGATTCAGAAAATAATACACTTTTAGCAAAAGAAAGTGGCTTTGATTTTTCTTTAACTGAAAATGATGAGTTTTATAATTATAAAAGTGATAACTTTACAGCAAAATTGAATAAAAGTGATTTAAAAATTGTTGGATACACCGGAGTTGAAAACGAAAGCCTTAAAAAAGCAGCTGAAATGGCTGTAATATTTGAAGGTGCAGTTAATTTTAGTAGTTAATTCTACTTTATGAAGTGTAAAGTTAGTGATTATTAGTGAATTACAATTAGAGTGAGCATTGTTTTAGTAAAAGTATTTAGTATCTAGAAATCTTAATCGCAGAAAATCAAACAGATAACTGTTTTTCTAATTACTTATTACTAATCTCTAAATACCTTAAAATCATCATTTAAACAATCTAATTTAGTAAAGTCGGATTAATTTACTGTTTTTTTTAATATTTAATATAACACACATAAATATAATAATATGATTACACCAATTAACAAAGTAACAAATGAAAAAGCATTAGAAAATGCAGTAAGAAGGTATAAAGACCACAAAATAATCTTACCAACGTTTGCACAACAAGCAAACCCTGATTTAATTCCTGAAAAAATTAAGGATAGTCTTAAAAATATAGGACTTTCGGATTTTAATCCATTAAACCTTTTCCGTATTACTTGGAAAAACGAACCAAAAGAAATGGGCGGACTTTATGGAAAGCCTAATTATATTGAATTACCAAAAGAGCTTACTGGTGTTGATGCTAGAATAGTACTTTTAGTCGGTAAATGGTTTCCTACAGGATCACATAAAGTAGGAGCAGCTTATGGTTGTTTAGCTCCTAGAATTACAACTGGAGAATTTGATCCAGATTATCATAAAGCAGTATGGCCTTCGACCGGAAACTACTGTAGAGGAGGAGCTTTCGACTCAAAAATTATGGATACAGAGGCAATTGCTATTCTTCCAGAAGAAATGAGTCAAGAGCGTTTTACTTGGTTACGTGATGTTGCTGAGTCAACAGTTATTGCTACTCCAGGTAGTGAATCTAACGTAAAAGAAATTTATGACAAATGTTGGGAATTACGAAGAACTCGCGACGATGTAGTTATTTTTAACCAGTTTGACGAATTTGGAAACTCTGCTTGGCACTATAATGTTACAGGTAAAGCTATTGAAGAGGTTTATAATTTAGTGAAAACTGATAAATCTAAATTTGCTGCTTATATTTCGGCAACAGGTTCAGCAGGAACAATTGCAGCTGGCGATTATATTAGAACAATTCATCCTCATTTTAAAGTTGTTGCTTCGGAAGCACTACAATGCCCAACTATTTTACGTAATGGCTTTGGTGCTCACCGTATCGAAGGTATTGGCGACAAGCATATACCGTGGATTCATAATGTTAAAAACACCGATGCAGTTACTGCTATTGATGATGAAGATACTGTAAGACTTTTAAGATTATTTAACGAGCCAATAGGTCAAAAATACTTAAAATCTTTAGGTTTAAGTGACGAATTAATCGCTTTACTTCCATTAATGGGAATTTCTGGTATTGGAAATTTACTTTCAGCAATAAAAACTGCTAAGTATTACGAACTTACTTCTGATGATGTAATTGTTTCAATTGCTACAGATTCTGCTGAGATGTACGTGTCCAGACTTGATGAAATGCGTGCTGAAAGAGGTGAATATAACGAAGTTCAAGCAATAAAGGATTTTGAAAAGTGTATTAATGGTCAGCACACAGATAATATGAGAGAGCTTGGTTATCAAGATCAAAAAGCAATTCATAATCTTAAATATTTTACTTGGGTTGAGCAACAAGCTAAGGACGTAGAGGACTTAAATCAGTTGTGGTATGACCGTAATGTTTGGAATACTATGTTTAATCAAGTTCACCGTTGGGACGAACTTATCAACGAATTTAACGAAAGAACAGGAGTGCTTAAAAATTTCTAATTTCGTTAAAATTAAAGTTTAAAATAATAAGACTACTTCGAAAAGTCGAACTATCTGATTTTTAAAGCTTTTTTACCCTTAATCCCTGAAGGG
>JAOZLS010000159.1:0-1586 GCA_029934705.1 Bacteroidales bacterium
TTTTAAAAATTTAATTTAATTTTTATTTTAAAAAAAAAAAAAAAAAAAAAAAAAAAAAAACATTTTTGTGGTGATAAAAAATTAATAAAAAACATAAAAAATCAAGATGAAAAACAAAATTTTATTACATTTGGCAATAATTTTTATTGCAGCAAGTTTATTTGTAAGTTGCGAAAAAGAACAATTTACAGATTATGAAAAAAATCAAAATGTACAAGATGATTTAGTTGTAAACAATGACTCTTTAATTCAATTATCCGATATTGAATTTTCCAATGGGATGTTAATATTTGAGAGTATTGAAAAATATGACTATTTTATGAAAAATTCGGTTCAAATTACAAAAGAAGAAATAGTTAATTGGCAAAAAGGAATAGGCTTTGTATCGCAACAACAAATTTTAGAACAAGCTTTACAGGAAGAAGAAAAATTCTTTGAACAGTTTGATGCCTCGACTATGACAGAGAAAGAAATAAAAAAAGTTGTAATACAAAAAGAAGAAATGGGTTATACCGATTTTACTAAAAAGCACATTGCCTCAGGAACTATCAAACCTTATATTTACGAAGACATTAATTCTCTTGAATTATCAGTTGTAAGTTGGGTTGATGCAAACTTTTTAAACCTAGACGGCATGGTAATGATAGGTAATATAATTTACCAATTTACCCCCACACAATGCAAACAAATAACTGATGGCAATTTTAGTAAGCTCAACTTATTAAAAAACAGTAATGACGATAATTTTGAAGAAAACATTATTATTGGAAATTTAGAAAATAATAAAGCTGACTCTCATGAATATTTAGTACCACTTATTACAGAAGATGACGGACACTATAGAATTATAACAGGTATAAAGCTTAGAATATGGGATTATGGAACACATAGACAATTCTATTATTATATACAATACTTTAATTATAGAGAAAAGTGGTTTTTTGGCTGGGACTGGAAAGAAGATACTAAAGCTGATACAGATATTAATGGAAGCTTAGTAATGATAATTGGTGGTTTAAAATCACAAACTTATTTTTTAAATTATCATGCGGATAACAGATGGGATGACAATGTTTCTATAGGAGGAATTGTTAATATAACTAGCACAGCTACTGTAACGTACTCAAATGTTGCTTTTACAATTAAGCGAGACAATGTTCCAAGTATTAATCTCACACATCCTAATGTTACAAGATAAAAATATAAAATACCAAGTAAAACATTTTACTTGGTATTTTATAATTTATTAAAAGGTAAAAAACATATATGAAACAATTTATTTTTTTAATATTATTAGCCATATTAAATCTATTTTCTTGTTCAACAAAAATTGAATTGGACATACCAGAAGCTCCACCACAAATAGTTGTAAATAGTCTTATTACAAACGACAGTTTAATAACTGTTAATGTTTGTAAAACAGTTGCAATGCTTAACCAAGGGACTAATTGTGTTACTAATGCTGAAATAGAATTGTGGGTAAACGACAATTTTATTGAAAATTTACAACAAAAAGAAGACGGGATATATGAATCTGAAACAACTGCACAAATAGGAGTAAATTACCAAATTTATGTTGATGTTCC
>JAOZLS010000159.1:1686-9059 GCA_029934705.1 Bacteroidales bacterium
GTAGAATTAGAAGTTTAATTTTTTCAGATGAATTAATGAACGAAGAAACTTCAATTACTTTCTTAGCACAAATAGCGACTGGTAATTATGCAGTTCCTATTGTAGCATTAAAAAGCATTAGTCATGAGTACTATATGTTTCAAAAGTCGTTAATTAGACACACATTTAATCAAGGAATGGGTAGTGTTGATGCTACAAATATGTTTTTAGTAAGTAACCCTAACGATTTGTATTCTAATATACAGAATGGTTTAGGCATTTTTGCAGGTTACTCAGAGTCTCATTTTGAACTTGAAGAAATAGAACAATGAAGAAAATAATAATTATAACAATAGTTGTATTTTTTATAAGTAAACTATGTATTGCCCAAACAGCCACAATAAGCGGATATGTTAGAGATTATAGCACAGGAGATAATATAATAGGCACAGTTGTTTATGACAAAATAACTAAAAAAGGTACAACTACAAATAATTACGGTTTTTATAGTTTAACGCTAAAAACAGGTAGTAAAGCTAGAATAACGGCTTCTTATGTGGGTTACCATAACCGAAGTAGGCAATTTTTGCTAACAAAAGATACAATTATAAATTTTTCGATGAGAAGCTCAGGTGAACTAGAGAATGTAATTGTAACAGCCGAACGCAGCGTGCATCAAACACCCGAGATAAGCGTTTTAACAATTCCGATGAAAGATATAAAACTAATTCCTTCAATGTCGGGTGAAGCTGATGTATTAAAAGTTTTTCAACTTATGCCTGGAGTCCAATCGGGACAAGAAGGCTCAAGTGCATTATATGTTAGGGGAGGAAGCCCCGACCAAAACTTATTTTTAATTGACGATGTGCCTTTGTATTATGTAAATCACTTGGGTGGTTTTGTTTCTGTTTTTGACGATAATGCAATAAATTCAATGAACCTAATAAAAGGCGGATTTCCTGCTCGTTATGGTGGACGTTTATCATCAGTAATTGATATGCGTATGAAAAATGGTAATTTAAAAGAAATGAAGGGTGAAATAAAAACAGGTTTAGTAGCCACAAAAATATTTATAGAAGGACCTTTACTAAAGAACAAAACAAGTTTTATGTTTTCAGCAAGGCGTTCTAATATAGATTTATTTTCAAGATTAATCTCAAAAATTAATGACGATGGTTTTACTGGAGCATACACTTTTTACGATATTTATGGAAAAATACATCATAAATTTTCTGATAAAAACTCAATATTTATAAGTACATATTCGGGTAGAGACAAAATAACACTAAACCATAAGGAAGATTCCAATAGAAACGGTCCTTTTGCAATTGAAGAACCTATTCAATATAGTTACGAGTCGCAATTTCACACTAAATGGGGAAATCAAATGGCTGCATTTAGATGGAATCATCTTTTTGGCAATAAGCTGTTTAGTAATTTATCTGTATCATACCTAAAATTTTACTACAATACCGAAAATGAATACCTAAAAAAAGAAAGCACATCAGATATGCTTTTAGAACAAATTTACAACACATATAATTCTGGAGTAAACGACCTTACTGCAAAACTTGATTTTGATTATTATCCAAGTTCATCGCATAAAATTAAGTTTGGAGTAAACTCAATTAAACATCTTTTTAAGCCAGGCATATCAAAATTCAACGAAAGCTCTGACACAGTAGAGACAGACACCACTTTTGGCAATTTGAATATTAACACTTATGAAATAAATGCATACATAGAAGATGAAATAAGTTTAGGGAGAGTAGTTTCTTGTAACATAGGTCTTTTTGCATCATATTATAATACAAATGATACATATTATCAGTCCTACCAGCCTAGAGTAGCTTTTAATTTTAAAATATCAAATAATTTTTCGATAAAATCTGCTTATTCAAAAATTGAACAAAATTTGCATTTACTAACAAACTCAAGCACAGGAATTCCAACAGATATTTGGCTTCCTACTTCAAAAGAGTTAAAACCTCAAAGATCCGACCAATATGTAATAAATACAACATATACCAGTTCAAACAAAAAGATAGAAATAAGTATTGAGGGCTTTTATAAAGAAATGTCAAATTTAATTGATTTTAAAGAAGGAGCATCTTATCAACTTGATAATTCCGATTGGCACAATATAATTGAAACAGGAGGTTTTGGTAGAAATTATGGTTTAGAATTTTTATTACAACGAAAAACAGGAAAAACTACAGGTTGGATTGCCTATACCTTATCAAAAAGTGAAAAAAGATTTGAGAATATTAATTCTGGCAATTATTTTCCTTCAACTTTTGACAGGCGACACGACATTGCAATTGTAATAAATCATAAGTTAACTGAAAATATTTCATTATCGGCAAATTGGGTTTATACTTCGGGAAGCATGATGACACTGGCTCTTTCAAATTATAATACAATGACATTATATCCACCATTAAATTATCCAGACACTCCTACCCTTAATGATGTAAATGGAATTAATATTGTAAATGCACATTATTACGGTGGAAGAAATAATTTCCGCTTACCAGCATATCATCGTTTAGATTTAAGTGTTACATTTGAAAAAGAGAAAACAAAAGGAATAAGGACATGGCAAGTTGGCTTGTATAATGCTTACTTTCAAAAAAACATCTTTTTCTTATACTACAAAAACAACGGAAAAGACTTGTATAAATTTACACTTTTTCCAATTATTCCATCAATAAGCTATAGTTTTCGTTTTTAGGCTTTATTAATAAGCAAGCAACTTAATAATACCAAATTTCCTTCCTTTAGAGAACCTACGAGACCTTTTAACCTTGCAAAATTTTAAACAACCTAACTTTTTATTTTTTAAAATATCTCAAATAAAAAACTTTTTCCAAAATAATTTGGAAGAAGTTTTATTTATACTACATTTATACCTTTAATGAACTATATGTTACATGTATTATAAATTTGATTAACTAATTATAAAAAACAATAAAAATGGAAACAGTAAACATCAGCTTCAACAAAACAACATCAACAAAAGTACAGAACAGCTTTAACAAGAGAATAATAAATTTAAAAACTCAGAATGAACATATACGAAAATTTGTAAAACATTCCGATGCTTTTATAGAAGCAAATTTTAACCCTGTTATCAGCAAAAAATTTGGAGAAAGTGTAAGTTTGGCTATATCAGAAGTTAACGGCTGTAAATTATGTAGTTATACACATGCAAAAAATGCACTAAAAGCAGGAATGACTGAAGAAGATGTTCAGTTTTTATTATCGGGAGGCTTAAATAATGCACCTAAAGAACAATTAGAGGCCTTACTTTTTGCTCAACATTATGCCGACACAAAAGGGAATCCTGATTCAGCAACAGAAAAAAAACTACTTGATACTTATGGAAAAGAAAAAGTAAACGACATTATGTCTCATATATTAATGATGAATTTAACAAATCTGCATGGAAACACAATGGAAGCTTTTGGGCTTAGATTAAAAGGTAAAGCAGTTGAAAACAGTAGTCTGTTTCAAGAATTGGCTGTTACTATAAATTTCTTTAAAATAATGCCTTTTATAGTATTCAAAATAGCAAAGTATAAAATTTTTGGAAAGAAGAGGATTAGGAAATAAGGTAAACTAAATAAAAAACAAAAAGAGCAAAACAGATAAAAAGAGTAAAAAAAACAATAATCCACACCAACTGAAATGCCTCAATCATATACTTCTTAACTATATGAATGGGGCTTTCTACAATCCAAAGTCCTCTCCCACTAACAATAATTTTCACATTAAACCAAACCGCAGTAAGCTTACATGCTTTATTATTTAATATCTTAAATTTAAAAGTTACTAATAATATAAATACAAATAAGAATAAAACTCCAATTAAATAGTCATAATTAAAATAATATTTTTCCATCTAACTTTAAACTAACAACCTAAAAATGTATTTATTGCAAATAATATTTTTTTGCAGGGTTCAATAATAAAAGCACCTGTAATAAAAGTATTACTTTTTATTGCTTTAGCTAAAGCTCTCATTTCTTCGTCGGCATTCTCAGTTGCAAATGCAATAAAATAATCTAAATTGATGTATTTTGAGGATAAAACACCACCATCGGTTTTATTTTCAACCAAAACAATGCTAGTTTCATCATCAATAGTGGCATTATAGACTGAAAAGGCTATATTATTATTCTCGGGAGAGATATAGTCTTCTGCTTTAAATAAATTAATGTTTTGATTTTTATTAAGTTCCCAAGCAACACGATGAATTTTTGTGCTTGATGATATTCCTATAATAAACTTATTTAGCTTTCCTTTTTTGTTAGAAAACTTTAGTATAACGGGCTTTTTATTCTTCGAGGAATCCATTTGAGATTTTTTCAAAAGCAAGTTTAGCAGCAATTTGTTCTGCTCCTTTTTTTGAGTATGCTTTTCCAGTTCCTAATATTTTATTGTCAATACGAATATAGCAAATAAAAACTTTAGAATCAACATTTTCGTAATCTGTATAAAAATCTAGGTTAATTTTATTTTTTTGAGACCACTCAATTACTTTACTTTTAAAGTTTGACTCAACACTTTTTAACTTATTTAAGTCAATATGATGAATCATTATTTTTTGGCTAATAAATTTTTTAGCGTAGCCCAATCCCCGATCAAGATATATGGCACCGATAATTGCTTCAAAAGCATCTTCATAAATCCTTACAGATGAAGTGCTCCTCTTGCTTTTAAATACTAGTTTATCTATACCAACCTTTACAGCAAGTTCTGCTAATTGTTTTCCATTTACAATTTTAGTACGCATTTGGGTAAGAAAACCTTCGTCTGCTGTAGGAAATCTTAAATATAAGAGTTCACTAATAACTGCATCAAGAATTGCATCACCTAAAAACTCTAAGCGTTCATTATCACGTCCTTCTTCATAACAAGGAGTATCAGTAGCCGATTTGTGAGTTAGGGCAGTATAATATATTTCAAAGTTCTTAGGTTTAAAACCTAAAAGTTTTGTCAATTCAGCATTAAGTTTATTATCAATGCACTTATGTTTTCTAAAAAATCCTAGCACAAATTTATTCTGAATATTTTTTGAAGATTACAGAAACATTATGTCCACCAAATCCAAAAGTATTACTTAAAGCAGCTCTTACTACACGCTTTGTAGGAGTGTCAAAAGTAAAATCTAAATTTGCATCTATTTTTGGGTCAACATTTTGGTTATTTATTGTAGGAGGTATAACATCGTTTTTAATTGCAAGTATTGCTGCAATTGCTTCTAACGCACCAGTAGCACCTAGTAAATGTCCTGTCATTGATTTTGTTGAACTAATACTTAAATCGAAAGCATGTTTTCCAAAAACATTTTTAACAGCCATTGTTTCAGCAATATCTCCTAAACCTGTAGATGTTCCATGTAAATTGATATAATCAATATTATCTGGATTCATTTCAGCATCCTCTAAAGCATTTTGCATTACTTTAGTAGCACCTCGTCCTTCTGGATGCGGAGCTGTAATGTGATGAGCATCAGCACTTAAACCTCCGCCAGCAAATTCGGCATAAATTTTAGCACCTCTTTTTTTGGCATGCTCATATTCTTCGAGAATAATAGCTGCACCACCGTCTCCAAGAACAAAACCGTCTCTATCAACATCAAAAGGTCTCGATGCAGTTTTTGGGTCATCATTTCTTGTAGAGATAGCTCGCATAGCGTTAAATCCGCCAACTCCTGCCTCTGTAATAGCAGCTTCGGAGCCTCCAGAAATAAACACATCAGCTTTACCAAGTCTAATATAATTAAAAGCATCAACTAAGGCATTCGATGATGAAGCACAGGCTGATACAGTAGAAAAATTAGGACCTCTAAAATCATATTTTATTGAGATATGCCCAGAAGCAATATCTGCAATCATTTTAGGGATAAAAAATGGATTAAATCGAGGTGTATTATCATTTTCTGAATAGTTTTTCACTTCGTCCATAAAAGTTCCAATACCACCAATACCCGATGCCCAAATGACACCAGCTCTATCTTTGTCAATAGTTTCTAGATCCAAACCAGAGTCAATAACAGCTTCGTCGGCTGCAATTAAAGCAAATTGAGTGTATTTATCCAATTTACGAGCCACTGGCTTCTTGAAATACTTTAAAGGATCATAATCTTTTACTTCACAAGCAAATCTTGTTTTAAATTTACTTGCATCAAAAGACGTAATAGGGCATGCACCACTAACACCTTTAAGCATATTTTCCCAAGTCTCAGGAAGCGTACTTCCAAGAGAATTTATAGTTCCTAGTCCTGTTACTACAACGCGTTTTAATTCCATATTAATTTTTCTTGAATAAAAAAACAATGAGGACTACTCAACTAAAAGTAATCCTCTAAAAGTTCTATTTTACGTTTTCTTCGATATAGCTTATTGCATCACCAACTGTGCCAATGTTTTCAGCTTTATCATCTGGAATTGCAATGTTAAATTCCTTTTCAAATTCCATAATTAATTCAACAGTATCTAATGAGTCTGCTCCTAAATCATTAGTGAAGCTGGCATCCACTGTTACCTCGTTTTCTTCAACGCCTAATTTGTCTACGATAATTGTTTTTACTCTTGAGGCAATGTCTGACATAATTGTAATTTTTAGTTAATAAATATAATTAATTTGTAGTTCGCAAAGAAATATAATAAGTTACAAATAAAAAAAGATTTGTCAAATTATATGTTACTTGCTATGCTTTTTTTTTTTACTTCATTGATTATTAGACTATTTCATCTAATATTTTTTTTCAATAATAATTTCAAATATAAAGGCATTTATACTATTTTCGCATCTTAATTAGTGTTTTTAACAAACTTTAACATTATACTATGAAAAACATTGCAATAATTGCCTCAGGCTCAGGAACTAACGCTGAAAATATAATTAACTTTTTTAAAGATTCTAAATTGGTTTCCATAAAGTTAATTGTTAGTAATAAAAAAGATGCTTTTGTATTAAAGAGAGCTAAAAAGCATAATATTGAATCTTTTTTCTTGTCTAAAGCTGATATCTATAATTCAGATTCATTATTAAATATTTTAAATGATAACAAAATTGATTTTGTGGTGCTAGCTGGTTTTTTATTATTAGTCCCTTCAAATATAATTTCATCTTTTAAAAATCGAATTATTAATATTCATCCTGCACTTTTACCTAAATATGGTGGCAAAGGAATGTATGGTATGAATGTTCATAAATCTATTATTGAAAACAAGGAAACTGAAAGTGGTATTACTATTCATTATGTTAACGAAAAATATGATGATGGTGCAATTATTTTTCAAGCAAAATGTATAATTGATAAAAATGATACTCCCGAAAGTTTAGCAACTAAAATTCATGAACTAGAATATAAACATTTTCCT
>JAOZLS010000504.1 GCA_029934705.1 Bacteroidales bacterium
TAAGTGCTTTTTCGGTATATTCACACTTTTATAAAATTTAAAAAAGCACAATACTTTCATATTATCTTTGAAGGAACCGCTAAATGCCTTTTTTTTAATACAAAAGCTTGTGCTTTATTTTTCACCTGTATTATTTTTGGTAGTAATTAAGAATACTACTTCCTTCGGTAATATTATTTTTAGAAATAAATTTTATATTATTCTTTTTAAGAAGAAGTACTTCTCCATCTTTTCTACCAACATCGGTAAGCATTGATTTCATTTTTCCTTTTTCAAAAATAATATATAGATGATATGAGTTTAGCTGATACCATATTTCACCTTCTTTCTGAGATTTTTCTGTTCCTCTCGTTACTTCTTGATAATTAGTTTGAGGCAATGACATTGATCTTTCTTTTATTCTGTAGTTATACATAAGAATTGTTGCCCCATCGGCTTGCATTGTATAAATATCGTAAGGAGGAATTCCTAAAGTTCTACTAACAGTTGCAATATCCATTTCTTTAGTTACTTTTAATATTTTGCTTACATTAGTGTATTTAGGTGCAATCCATTTTGAAGTTGAAGAGGTGTTTATTATTATTGAAGTAGTTTCGCACGAGCTTATAGTAAAGCCTATAAGTATTACAAAAAGTATTTTATATAAGTTTTTCATTATTTATATTTTTATTGATAATTATTAAAAACAATCTTTTAATTAAAATGTTTTATTTATTAATTTGAACTACTGCTGTATCTGGGTTACTTATGTACGTGATACCTGTTCTTGCAATTTTTTCCATACTATTATTTGTTAATAATAATGTAACAGCATCTTTGTCGCCTGTTTGAGTAAGTAACGAAACCATTTCGCCATTTTTATAATATATGTATAATGATTTGTGAGTGTTGCTATACCAAACTTCTCCGTTGGTTTGAGATTTTTCATTACCACGCATAATAACATTTTGCTGAGTAGCATTACCCGATAATTCTAAAGTTCGGTCTTTAATTCTATAGTAATATAAGAATACCGAAACTTCTTTTTCTTGAATAGTGTAAACATCGTAAGGAGGCACACCTAGTGTTTGTTCTACAGCTTTTACTGTCATACCTGGTTCAAGTTTTACTATTTTTTCTACATTAGTATATTTTGGAGCAACCCATTTTGAAGTTGATGAAGAACTAACAACTGTTGTTGTTTCGCAAGAACTTACAGAAAAGCCTATTAATATTGCAAAAAGTATTTTATATATGTTTTTCATTATTTATTTATTTTTATTGATAATTATTTGTAAAAAAGTGTCTTAAATTTTATTTGTTTTTTTTATATTTTTTAAACATAAAACCTAAAGTAATCATGTGTTGTGGGTTTGTTAAAGTCAATGTATAATCAATAAAAAAGCTACCTCCAAGTTTTGTTCCTACAGTTAAATCTAAATCAAATTGTCCTACAGCCTGTTCTGACTCTGTGTTACCCCAAGAATCAAGCATTACAGAACGTCCAAATGCTGGCCCCACTGCTGCACCAACAAAAGGTCTAAAACCACCTTTGTTAATAATAAAATAATCATAAGTAAGGCTTGCTCCAAATAAAAACCTCATTTCGTCATTTGATGTATAAGTAGACCAATTGAAATTAGAACCATATACTATATTATATCGCAAAGAATAACCTAAATGTGATTTTCCTCCTGGTTTTAAAAGATATGCTCTCTTATATATTATTCCTCCTCCTAAATAATCGCCAAAAACAAACCTACCTCCAATTTCAGAAAAACCATTAAGAGTTCTATTCTCTTGAACAACTTTCTTTTGTTTTACTACAATAATTTCAGCTTCTTGTTCTTGTTCTTTTACCTCTTTTTTCTTTTTAACTTGTTTTTGCTCAACTTTTACAACATTTTCTTGGTATATACTCGAAATGTCATTTTTAGCAATAAACCGTATTGTATTATCTTTTATAATTAGGTATTCTACTTCTTCTCGACCTTTGTCGGATATAAGAAATTTCATTTTATTGTCTGCAAAAAGTATATATATAGTACTTGAAGTTGAACTATACCATAAATCTCCTTTGGTTTGCGAGGATTCGTTTCCTTGTGTATGTTGTCTAATGTCATTATCAACTACAATCTTACGTTCTAAAGTTCGATAGTTGTAAAGTACAATAGTATTATTATTTTCGTCTGTCATGTACATGTTATAGGGTTGAATTCCAAGTTTAGAATTAACTTGTGTTAGCGTCATACCGGGCTTTAGTTCCGAAATCTTTTTAACATTTGTATATGTTGGAGCATTCCATTTGGACTGCCCATTTGCTAAACCAAAAACAAACATTGTTAAAATTAAGATAATTAAGGGTGTTATTCTTCTCATTTTTTGTAAGTTTTAATATTTATAAAATAATTTATTTGAATTTTCATTAGCTAATCAGTCAAGTATTTTTTTTGAAAATGGCTAAGCCAAAAATTTAACTTTTTGACTTAGCATGAAAAAACTAACTGTTTAATAAAAGAGTTTATTTTTAATATTTATGCAACAAAATTAAAACATAAAAACACCAGTTCATATACCACGTTTGTGGTATATTCGACATGTTGTAAAACATATTTTCAGTAGGTAAAAAAGGCGTTTTCCAATGTAACCATAACACAGTCAGAAACTTTGAGTTATTTACATGGAAAAACGCAGAATTTATAGTTCTGCATTTTTTGTTGTTAAAATTGTTTTTATTCTTTCACTATTTTTGAAGTAAATATTCC
>JAOZLS010000160.1 GCA_029934705.1 Bacteroidales bacterium
TAAGTTTCAGCAGAACTGGGTCTTTTATTTTACGATATAATAACAGCACCATTAGGTGAAAAGTATGAGTATTCTTATGAAGAAAATATAATATGCCTATCCGCAATTGTCCAAATAATCATATCTGATTTTCTTTAAATCCATATATCCACTGGATATTCCAACAATTATCAATCGGTCAAATATTTCCTCCCCAAAATATCAACGATTCATATTATAACAAAACTCATTTAAGTACTGCTGCAAGTATCCCTTTCCAGCTATTTTATTATATACTAAAAAGAGAAACTACATAAAATATAATGTCTTATGCTTAGAACTTTTTGTTGTATTTTCCAGCAAATAGTACAAAAACCACTACAAGGCTGAATTGCAAGCATTTAATACAAAATTAAATTTATTATTTTTGTACATTTTAAATTGTATAATATTTTCACTAGAAATATTTTTCTCAATAAAACATTCATCAAAATTACAATTTATTAACTATTGTTATAATCCTATTTGTTGTATATTTGTATTCCTTTTTAATAAAATAATAATTTATAAACACATGAATAATCCTAATAAACCATTAGCTCCTTTTACTTCGCAATTTAGCCCCGAAGTACCAGAAATACTATATAATTTAAAATGTACAATAGCAATAAGTACCTACCAAGCAGGTAAAGTTGTTTTTTTAAGTGCTCCACAACCCGATAAACTAGTGCAAGTAGCAAGAACTTTTGAAGGTGCAATGGGTATTGCTGTAAAAGATAATAAAATGGCAGTTGCATGTAAATCAGAGTTACATATTTTAGCCAATACACCTTCAATGTCAAAAACATACCCACCAAAACAAGGTGTATATGATGCTTTGTACTTACCACGTTCTACATATTATACAGGGCAATTGTCTTTACACGATTTAAACTGGAGTAATAAAAACTTATTTGCAGTAAATACCTTATTCTCGTCGCTGGTCAAAATTGACGATGATTATAGTTTTAACCCAGTATGGAAACCTAAATTTATTTCAAAGCTTGCTCCTGAGGACAGATGCCACCTAAATGGCATGGCAATGGATGGAGAAAGTGTCAAATATGTTACAGCATTAGGGAAAACCGATACAGCAGGAGGGTGGCGAGAGCATAAATTAACAGGAGGACTAATAATTGATGTTTCATCTAATGAAATTATTGCAGGAAATTTAGCAATGCCACATTCGCCAAGAATTTATAATGGCAAATTATACGCACTACTCTCGGCAGCTGGCGAATTAGTTGAAATAGATATAGAAACTGGCAAATACCAAACAATAACTAAGTTTGACTATTTTGTTAGAGGAATGGAATTATATGGCGACTACCTATTTATTGGACATTCAAAATTAAGGCATACAACATCGGCATTTAAAGATTTACCAATAGCAAAAAAATCGCAAAAAGCAGGAGTAATGATTGTGCATTTACCAACAGGAAGCATTGCTGGTAATATAATGTACGAAAATAGTGTGGATGAAATTTATGATGTTAAAGTTTTACCAAACATGACTCGACCAAATATTATTAACCCACAACATTCATCTGTAAATATTGCAATAACAACACCTGCCGACAGCTATTGGGCTGTTAGTAAGGAAAACAAATAAAAACTTTAACTTAAATTATTTATTATGAATACAATTACTTTAAGAGAATTTCGGGAAACCGGAACTAAGTATAAAAAACTTAGAAAACGTATTGATAAAAGAATTAAAACTGGTTCTTTCTATCAATTAACTAAAAGAAAACAACGAAACCTTATTTCGAGAGTAAGGAAGTTACGTGAAAGACTATTGAGACTACAAAATTTACTAAAGTTAGCAACTGCAGGAGCAACAATGGCTCTTGTTATGACTGCTGGACAAGTTGATGCTCAAAAATTTAATGAAAAAGGAATATTTAAGCAAACATTTAATTCTTCAATAAAGGGAGCAAAGGCTTATGAGTCTGATATATTTGTTCAAATGACAGGAGATAGTAATCCGTTTGGAGGAACAAATCCTTTTAGTGGGAATATTGTTGATGAGTCGAGATATTCAAGTTTTGTTGATATTGATAATGATGGTGATTTAGATGTTTTTACCGCAATTTATGATTATGCAACACATGGATTTTATGTAAATTATTACAAAAATACTGGAGATAACCTAAATTCTTTTTTAGTAGAGCAAACTGGAGCAGACAACCCTTTTGATGGCAAGCTATTTGATTCTACACCACAACTTAGTTTTGTAGATATTGATAACGATGGCGATTTAGATGTTTTTATAAATTATGAATATTATGACATTATTTCATATTATAAAAATGATGGAACTGCTGAAAACCCTATTTTTGTAGAATATACAAATGATGAAAACCCTTTAAATGGAGTTTCTCCTCAACAAATGAAGCGTTTAAGTTTTGCCGATATTGACAACGATGGTGATTTAGATGTTTTTATAGGATTATATGATTCTCACCCATTTTTATATACGAACAATGGGGATGCTGAAAACCCGAATTTTATTCCAGGAAATTTCCCTGATTTTTTTGATGCCACATTTGTTGATTTTGAGAGTGTGTTGCACAAAGATGTAGATGGAGATGGCGATTTTGATGCACTAATCAATGGTAACAGATATTTTGAAAACCAAGGAGACAATTTAACACCTTCTTTTATTGAACAAATAGATGCAAATAATCCTTTTGGAGATTTAGAATATATAGAGAATAATCTTCCAGAATTAATAGATGTTGATGCTGACGGAGATTTCGACTTACTTGTTGGTTTTGGACAAAATATTAAAATGTATAAAAATATTGGTGATGTAAATAATCCTTCTTTTGAAGATGCAAACGGTGGAATAGAATCGGCATATTATGTAATGCAAGATTTTGTTGACATAGATAATGATGGTGATTACGATATGTTTACTGCTGTATATAATGCAGGCTATTTTAATTTAGCTTATTATAAAAATGTAGGCACTCCAGTTTCTCCCGAATTTGAAATGCAAGACTGGGATAACAATCCACTAGCCGACATTGAAATTATGTCATATATTTCTACCCCAAGGTTTGTTGATATTGATAATGATGGCGATTTAGATTTATTTCTTGGAGCTTATTCTACTCAAGAAATGAGATTTTTTGAAAATACAGGAACTCCTGAAGTACCAATAATGATTGAGAAGTTTGATGCTGAAAACCCTTTGGATGAAGTAACATATATTGCTTCTATGGATTTCGCAGACATTGATAATGATGGAGATTTAGATTTCTTCTTTGGCTCTGCAGACCCTGGTCTTCATTTTTATAGAAATACAGGAACTGCAACAGAAGCTACCTATGCACCAGAAACAAACCCAATTGATATACCTTTAACATGGAACTATATTCTACCTAAATTTGCCGACATTGACAATGATGGCGATTTGGATTTGTTCGCAGGTACTATAGTTGAAGGAATAGACCAATGGAAACTGATGTTCTTATTAAATGAAGGAACTGCTGACACTCCCGATTTTGTTGAACAAACAGGAGATGCAAATCCTCTTAATATTTCAACTTATACTCCAAGCTTATCATTTATTGATATTGATGATGATGGAGATTTAGATGCTTTTGTAGGTTCTTATGATGGTGTTATTAATTATTTTAGAAATAAAACACTTAATGTTGGAGTAAGTAATATTGAAAATAATACATTCAATGTTTACCCAAATCCTGCAAATAATGAAATAACTATTGATTTATCTTCTTATGAAAATGAAGAAGTTCAAATTTCTATAATTGATATTACAGGAAAAACTGTTTCTAATTATAATCTTACTAATTACAATAGAATTGATGTAAGCCAATTAACTAGCGGAGTTTATTTTATTAAAGTTAATAATTTAAAACAGTCAAAAACCGCTAAATTTATTGTTAAATAAATTGATGCAATAATTTAAAATGAAAAAACCGCATAATATTATGCGGTTTTTTTTTGAAGTATTTATAAAATCTCTATTTGTCTCTGCAATCTGGGCAAAGAAAGTCATCAAAATATCTTGTTATTTTTCTCATTAAATGAATTCTTGTTTTTCCTCCCATATTATGTTCTGATTCTGGATAAAAGAAATAATCAACATCAGTATCCGCTTTTATACACGAGCGAATAAAGTCTAAACTATTTTGTGGAACAACTACAGGATCAACATAACCATGAATCATTAGTAATCTACCTTTTAGGTTTTCAGCCTTATTAAGCAAACTTGTTTGTTCAAAACCTTCGGGGTTTTCTTGAGGAGTATCCATATATCTTTCGCCATACATTACTTCGTAGTATTTCCAGTCAATTACTGGACCACCTGCAACGCCAACTTTAAAAGTTTCGGGATGGGTTGTCATAAGTGTTGTTGACATAAAACCACCATAACTCCAACCATAAACGCCTATTCTTTCGGCATCAACAAAAGCTAAACTTTTTAATAGCTCAACACCTTTCATTTGGTCTTTTACTTCTTCAACTCCACATTGTCGGTGTATAATACTTTCAAACTCAAAGCCTCTATTTGACGAACCTCTATTGTCAACAGTTAATATAACATAGCCTTTTTGTGCCATATAATAATTCCATAATCCGCCATTTAACCACGAGTTAGTAACAAGCTGTGCATGAGGACCTCCGTAAACATAAATTATTGCAGGATATTTTTTCTCTGGATCGTAATTTGGTGGTGTTATCAATCTGTAATACAAATCGGTAGTTCCATCGGCAGAATTTATTATACCCATTTTCATCTCTCCTAAATTATATTCTTCTAATTTATTTTCTCCTGTTAATAATGGTTTTACCATTTTGCTTTTAGAATCATATATTGTACTTCTGCTAGGCATTGTATTACTATTGTAGCTATCAATATAATAATTTCCCGAATTTGAGATAACAACACTATGGGTTCCTGCCTCTTTTGTTAACTTAATAATCTTTTTAGTTTTTAAATTTACTTTGTAGGTATGGCTTTCAATAGGACTTTCTTTTGTAGCTGTTATGTAAATATTTTCGCCTTTAGTATCAAAACCAATTAAAGATGTTACAAGCCAATCGCCTTTTGTTATTTGACTAATAAGTTCACCTTTTATATTGTATAAGTATAAATGATTATAGCCATCTCGTTCACTAAAATATAAAAATTTACTTTCATCATTCTTTAAAAAACTAAGAGGATTTTCAGGCTCTACGTATCTAGGATTTTCTTCTTCAAAAAGAGTACTAACAAAACTTCCTGTTTTTGCATTGTACATATTCATTTTTAAGTGGTTCTGTTCTCTGTTTAAAACACCAATAATTATATATTTTTCATCAGGAGTCCAAGTAATACTAGTTAAATATCGTTCAGCAGTAAAATCAGTTACATCGGCAAAAATAGTACTTCCCGTTTTTAAATTATATATTCCTAAAGTAACTTCTTCACTTTTTTCGCCAATCATTGGGTATTTTATGTTTTTTTGTGTGGCAATTCTTGTACTTACATCAACAAGAGGATAATCGGCAACCATTGTTTCATCTTTTCTATAAAAAGCAATTAAATTTCCTTTTGGCGACCAAAACATTCCTTTATCAATCCCAAACTCTTGTCGGTGAGTGTAATCGCTACCATTAACAATGCCTTCGTCTTCATCATTAGTAATCTTTACCGATTTGCCTTTACCATCGTTAAAATACAAATTATTATCAACAAGGTAACCTATATACGATGTTTCTTTGCATATATTTATGTTTGTAGCATTTTCAGGTAATTTATTATGAGTAACAACTTTTTTAGTACTCATATCAAATTCAAAATAACTATTATTTAAAGTAAAAGTTAAAATGTTATTTTCTTTCCAAGAATAATCCCAATAAGGGAAATATCTTAATTCTTCGACTCCTATTAATTTTAATGCTTCATTAATTTCTTTTAAATCTAAAAGAAGCTCGTTGTCTTTTCTTGTTTTACTTATTTTGTAAATTTCAGTATAATCCTTCACATAAGTAAAATCGCTATTCCCTTTAGGTTGAATACCCGAGAGTTGCACTGGTGCAAATTGTCGCCAAGCACCATAAACGGAATTATCAATAGTGAGCTTTTGTTCTTGAGCATAAGTTAATATCGAAAATAATATAGCAAATGCCGATAAAATGAATCCTTTTTTCATTTTCTTTTATTTTATAGTTTTATTTAAAAATATTTAGCTCGTAAATGTAAGTAGAATTGTTTAAAAAGCAATTGATTAAAAAATGATTTTACACTAAAAAAGACAAACAGTTAAATTGGTTGTATAAATAACAACAAAACTAGGAGTATAGAAATTTAGTAATTTGTATAAAAGCATTTACCCTAGAATAGTGATCTTAAGTAAATTTTTAAAATTACACTTTTGTTTAAAATCATTGTTTAAAAACAAACAAAGTGTTTTTTTATAAAA
Source organism: Bacteroidales bacterium (assembly GCA_029934705.1). Lineage (GTDB taxonomy): Bacteria > Bacteroidota > Bacteroidia > Bacteroidales > JAADGE01 > DZBS01. The sequence continues at coordinate 6,459 of JAOZLS010000160.1, forward strand.
TAAATAATTGTACTTTTACATTCTTAAATATTATGAATTACATCAAGCAAATATTAGTCTTATTATTCTCTGCAATATTCTTGTTGTCATCAACAGGTTTATTTTTGACATTTCACGAGTGCGAAACTTGTGATATAACCGAGGTATTCATAAATATTGATGACCATGGACACGAACATCATCATGATACTGAACTTTTTGACAGTTGCTGCTCTGGCGAAACTTGTGATATAAATGTTAAAAATGATACAGACTGTTGCTCAGATGATACTTTTTATTTAAAAATATCCGAGCCTTATACCTTTTCTTCTTTTAAAGTTAATTTTGAAAAAATATCTTTTAAAATACTATCTATTATTTCATTCTCAAGTGAAATAAAAAATAATTATAGTAATGTTTCAATTACAATAATAAATCTTCCAAAACTATTTGGAATAAATCTTCTACAAACTATTTGTGTTTTTAGACTTTGAGTTTTTTGTTTACTTATAATAAAAGGCTTAAGGATTGTTATGTCTAAATATTTATTTGTGATTTATATTATCTCAAATATAGTGTTTAATCGCATACATTTATGAGCCATGTTAAAAAAAAAAAATCTCATACATAAAAACACGAAAATGAAAAACATTATATTAAGTATTATTTTGGCTTTTGTTTTTCTTATAATTCCTGAATATATTTTTGCCGAAAAAATTTCAGGTTTTGTGAAAACAGAAAGCACAGATAATAATAAACAATTAGCATTACAGGGTGCAACAGTCTATTGGTTAAACACATCAATAGGAACTGCAACCGACAAAAAAGGATATTTTGAAATAGAAAAATCAAATGAAACAAATATCCTAATTATTTCTATTATAGCTTTTGAGAACGATACAATAGAAATTAGCGAAAACACTAAAGAAATAAATATAATTTTAAAAAGAAGCCCTAGTATTGAAGGAATTATAGTTGAAGGAGACTTAGGTGGGCAGTTTAATTCTAGTGGAATTGAAGTAACACAAATTATTACCGAAGCAGGTTTATCAAAGCTACCTTGTTGTAATTTATCGGAAAGCTTCGAAAACAATGCAACAGTAGAAGTAACTTATGCCGATGCAGTTACAGGGGCTAGGCAAATAAAAATGCTTGGTTTAAATGGTAAATATTCTCAAATATTAAGAGAAAACTTATCAGCAGTTCGAGGACTATCGTCAACTTATGGTTTAGGTTTTATTCCTGGAGTATGGATGGAGTCAGTTCAAATATCAAAAGGCTCGGCAACTGTAATTAATGGTTACGAATCAACAACAGGGCAAATAAATATTGAACTTAAAAAGCCTGAAAAATCAGATAAACTTTTTATAAATCTTTACGCAAATTCAGCAGGAAAACTTGAATCAAACTTAACCTCAGCTTTTAAGTTGAACGACAAAGTTTCAACAATGTTTTTAGTACACGCATCGCAGTTAAATTTTGTTCACGACAATAATAACGATGGTTTTGCTGACATGCCGCTTATGTCGCAATATAATTTTATGAATAGGTGGAAGTTTGACAATAATAGGAAACTTGATGGGCAACTTGGCTTTAGAATTTTGCACGACAATAAACTTGGCGGGCAAACAGGTTATATAAATGCCTCGGAAGAAAATAGCGGTTTTTATGGAATTGAAATTGACACTAAGCAATATGAAGTTTTTGGAAAACTAGGTTTTGTAATACCAGGCACTGAACATTCAAGTTTTGGTTCAACTTATTCGTTAAATCGACATGAGCAGAACTCAATGTTTGGAGATAAAACATATTCGGGAATTCAAAATAGCTTTTATGCAAATTTAATTTTTCAAACAATTATAAAAACAACTGCAAATACTCTAAATTTTGGAGGAAGCTTTATGTACGACGATTTTGACGAAACATATAATTTAACAGATTATAACAGAACCGAAATTGTGCCAGGTGTTTTTACACAATACACTTATGTTTTACCCGAAAAGTTTAGTTTTATTGCAGGAATAAGAGCCGATTTTAATAGTTTATATGGAACATTTATAACTCCACGAGTACATGCAAAATATAGTTTTTCGCATGACTTTGCAATACGAGGTTCGGCAGGAAAAGGATATAGAACTGCAAATATATTTGCCGAAAACCAATCAATTTTTGCAAGTTCAAGAGTTCTTATTATTGAAGAAGACTTTAAGCCAGAAGAAGCATGGAATTATGGACTAAGCTTTACAGGAGGATTTCATTTATTTGAACATAAGGAAACAAAATTCAGCTTAGATTTTTACAGAACCGATTTTATAAATCAGGTGGTTACCGATATAAATTCAGATGTAAATGAAGTTAGATTTTACAACCTAAATGGAGAATCTTATGCAAATAGTTTTCAAGCAGAATTAAGTCTTGAGCCAATAGATAGGTTTGATATTTCGGCAGCATTCCGCCTAAATGATGTACATGTAACAATGAGCGATGAGTTAATTGAAATGCCCTTTATGAATAAGTTTAGAGGCGTTGTAGCTTTTTCGTATGCAACAAAATTTAAAAAATGGATGATTGATGTTACAAATCAGTTTGTAGGAACAAGTC
>JAOZLS010000505.1 GCA_029934705.1 Bacteroidales bacterium
ATGCAAATAACTCTAGCAAACGCAATAAAGAAAATTTATCCAAGTCCAGTTTTAGAACAAGTTTATTTTGAGGCAATTGCTAATTCAATATATGCAAATGCAACGGAGATAAATTTGGATATTTCTATTGAGAGTTATTTAAAACCAGAAACATTAAAAATGAGAATATCAGATAATGGTGAGGGTTTTAACGATAAAAATTATCATAAATTTAGCAGGTTACTGGAAACAGATGATGAAGAACATAAAGGTTTAGGGCGACTTGTTTTTTTAAATTATTTCAGAAAAGTTAGTATATCAAGCATTTACCAAAATAAAGAAAGGCTTTTTGAGTATTCACAATCTTTTGAAGAAAATAATTCCACTGTGAATGATACTAAAATTAATAAAAAGAAAACCATTTTAAAATTTTCACAGTATTCAAAAAAAGAAGTATATAAATATGATTACCTAAAACCTAAATCTATTAAAAAAGCACTTGAATTACATTTTTTTCCACTTTTTCATCAATTCAAAAAAGAAGAGAAAGATTTAAAAATAACAATCAGCTTAACAACAGAAACACCTAATGCAGATAAAGGCTTTCATAATGACAAGCAAAAAATAATCGTAAAAGAAATTCCAAATTTAGAATTTGTGGAATTTCCTGCTGGTATTGAATTATTTAATGATAAATTAGAATTATATTACAGTATAAAAAAAAGAGATTTAAAAACAGAATTAGAAACAACTATAATTACAGCAATCTGTTCAGAAGGAAGAACAATAAATTTAGACATTATTTCAAAAGAAAATATGCCTAAGAATACTAAATATGAAATTGTTTTTCTTCTGTATTCTGAGTTTTTCAATGGAAAATCAGATAATTCGAGACAAAAAATTGATGTAGATAAACAAACTTTTAATATAATAAAGAAAGTATTTATTGCAAAAATAAATGATATTTTCAATGAAAAAATACCCTCAATCAAAAAACGAAATCAAAAAATTAAAGACGGTTTAATCAATAAATTCCCACATTATTACGGTTATTTTGATGAAGCATCAATTGGATTAATTAATAGAGATAAAACTTTGGAAATTGCACAAAAACGTTTTTTTCAAGCTCAAAAAAAGATTTTAGAAGCCTCAGATTTAACTAATGAACAATATGAGCAAGCAATAGTAATTTCTTATAGAATTTTAGATTAATATATTATTTATCTAAATATTATCATAGAGAAATTAAAGAAAATAGATAAAGACAAACTTGAAGATGAAATACATAATTTAATAGTGCCAAAATCATCAAAATTAAAAGGGGAAAATGTAATAAAAGACATATATACGAGCAATGTTTGGTTATTTGACGATAAATTTATGACATATTCTACTATTTTGAGTGAACAGACGATGGACACTCTAATTCAAGAAATCACACAAGACGAACAAAAAAGTAGTGAAAAAGGACGACCTGATATTTCAATGATATTTTCTGACAATCCTGAAAAAGACAACGGAAAAGTTGATGTTGTGATAATTGAATTGAAAAAATTAGATTTAAAATTAGCCAACCGAGAAGAATTAAGAAGCCAATTTAAACAAAGAGCAAGACGTTTATTAAAATATTATCCAAATAAAATTCAAAGAATTTTCTTTTATGGAATTATTGACTTTGACAAGGAATTTGAAAGGTCATTAAGAGAAGATAGATTTATTCCAATTTTTTCAGAAGAAGGTCAAATATTTTATGGAAGACAGCAAGTATTATATGATGATGAAAACTTAATCGAAAGAGAACAATATATAGACATTACACTTTTGTCTTTTGAAGCATTCTGGAAAGATGCCGAAAGAAGAAATTCTACATTTTTAAAAATATTAAAGGACGGTTTCAAAAATAAAAAAAGCGAATGAAAAAGACTAAAATCAACATACAAGGCACTAAAATAGCACTATTTTCAGAAAATGCGAACGATTATATTTCATTAACCGATATTGCAAGATATAAAGACAAAGAGCGAACAGACCATATAATTCAGAACTGGATGCGAGCCAGAAATACAATTGAATTTATTGGAATGTGGGAGCAATTACACAACCCAGATTTTAAACCCCTCGAATTCGAGGGGTTTAAAAACCAAGCAGGTGCAAATAGCTTTTCTTTAACCCCGAAACGTTGGATTGAAACTACAAATGCTATCGGTATATTTTCAAAATCAGGAAGATATGGCGGAACTTTTGCTCATAAAGATATTGCTTTTGAGTTTGGTTCGTGGATAAGTCCAACATTTAAACTATATTTAATAACGGAATTTCAACGCCTAAAAGAAATTGAAACCAACAAATATAATTTAGAATGGAACGTAAAACGAATTTTGAGTAAAGCAAATTACCATATCCACACAGATGCAGTAAAAAATTACATTTTACCAAAAGCTGATTACACAAAAAATACAGAATGGCTTGCTTATGCCGAAGAAGCAGACTTATTAAATGTTGCATTATTTGGTTGCACAGCAAAAACATGGCGAGATGCAAATCACGAACACGCCGAAAAGAACTTAAATATAAGAGATTTTGCAAGTATCAATGAATTAGCAGTTTTATCAAACTTAGAAACAGCAAATGCAGAATTGGTAAAACAAGAAATATCAAAAGAAATACGTTTTAAACAACTTCAAGAGATTGCTCAATACCAGCTAAAAATAATGAGCAAAACAAATTTAACAAAATCAATAAAAAGATTGACAAA
>JAOZLS010000161.1 GCA_029934705.1 Bacteroidales bacterium
CCTACGGCTTCCTTTCAAAAAGGAAAAAGCAACCGGGAAAAATTAACAACGTAGTAAAACTACACAAGTATTCATTTGTCCTTTTGAATTTTCAAAGAATTTTTCCATGAAATTTTCAGGAAGTACAGGAGCAAAAACACTATAATCTCCTTTACCTGCATCATAATTTGTTGAAGTCCAATCGCCTGTTGTTAAATTCCAGTCTCCAGTTAAGCGAGCCGAACGGCTTAATAAACTAATTGAAGGATCTTCTTCTCCTTTTTTACAACCAGTAAATACTGCTGCAAACATTAATAAAATCAGTCCAAATTTGAATAATTTATTTGTCATTTTTTTTAAATTTAAGTTAATTAATAATATAGAATACAAATTTAAGCGATATAATCCATAAACACAAAGAAAATGCTTAAAGAACATAACAAACAATTAAACATTTTGATAAAGATTACGTAACTTTGTATTAAATAGAAAAACCATGAATAACAACGATAATTTATGTCCAAAAACATCAACATGTGCTTTATTTCAAGGGAATATTCTTGAGAGTGAAGACGCTAAAGATATTTTTATAAAATTCTTTTGTGCAAATGGTGAAGAAGGCAGGATGGACTGCAAAAGATTTTTATTAACTTTAGAAGGTGTAGCAGCCGACATTACTATAATGACAAATGATACACGCTCAATTGAAGAACTCATTAAGTATCTTAAAGAGAAATAGTTATATTGTTATCAATAAAATCGCTAATTATTGAAACAGACAACTCTTTTTCTTCAATAAAACCTATATGCCCAGATTTTTCCAATGATACAAACTCATAGTTTAACGGATAATTAATTTCATTAATAACTTCATCTGAAATAAAATTATCTTTTTCGCCATGAATATGTAAAAATGGCACTTCTAAATTTTGCAATACATCACTTCTATCAAACCTATCACGAATAGTTATAATTGAGGCTATAATAGAATTTGTATCAATTTCTTCTGCATTTTTTGATATTTTTTCTATTTCAACAGAATATTTATCAATATTTAAGGTAGAAAAAATATTTTTTGCATGATTCAAGCATATTTCAGATTTATCCTCTTTCCTAAATTTTTCAACAAGTAAATTCCTAGCTTTTTTCTTTTCATCAGAATCGCCAAGGGGAATTGAATGAAATAGACACAAACCGCTAAGGTTCTCTTTATAATATTGAGTAAAAGCCATTGCTACATAACCACCCATTGAGTGTCCTATTACAAAGGCTTTTTCAATTTTTTCGGCATCAATTACAGCTTTTACAGCTTCGGCATACTTACACATTGTATAAGTCTTAGAATGTAAACAGCTTCCTCCATGCCCTGGCAAGTCAACAGATATTACTTTATATTTTTTGCTTAATTCATCGGCAAAATCTTCCCAAATATTTAGCGTTTCTAAAAAACCATGAATTAAAACTACCGTTTTACCTTCACCTTTAATATTATAACTAATATCTAAATCATTGTTTTTGCAAATCTTATTCATATTTATTTTTTTAAAATTTCATTACTATGTCTAACAATTATTCAGCCATTAATCGTTCAATATCTTCAATTTCTATAGGCTCATTAGCTAACAAATCAACCTGACCATTTTTTGTTACTAAAATATCATTTTCTAATCGGATACCAATATTTTCATCGGCAATATATATACCTGGTTCACAGCTTAAAACCATACCTGGCATTAGTTTTGTATCTTTCAATCCAACATCATGTACATCTAAACCCATAAAATGAGAATTTCCGTGCATAAAATATTTCATCCTAACAGAATCTCGTTTTTCGGTATTTTCTATATCATCTTTTTTTGCAAGCCCTAAACTCACAAGTTCATTTTCAATTAATCTATTTACACTTTTATTAATAATATTAATAGTATTGCCTTTTTTTATAAGCTTAGTAGCACTTTTCATTACTCTTAACACAGCCGAGTAAACCTCTTTTTGCCTATCGGTAAATTTACCACTTACAGGAATTGTTCTAGTTGTATCAGCCGAATAATTAGCATATTCTGCACCAAAATCCATTAATACTAAATCGCCATCTTTACATTCTTTATCATTTGACACATAATGTAATACACAATTATTTTTACCCGATGCAATAATTGGATGATAAGCATGAGCGTCTGCCCCACTTTTAATATATTCGTAAGTAATTTCTGCTTCAATCTCATATTCTTTAACCCCTGGTTTTACAAATTTTAAAACACGATGAAAAGCACTTGTAGTAATATCACAAGCTTTTTGCATTAGCTCAATTTCTTCAGGCTCTTTTATAAGCCTTAAATCGGAAACAATTGGAGCTAACCTTTTATATGTATGAAGTGGAAATTTATTTTTAATTTCTTTTATAAATCTAATATCTCGTGATTCTATTTCTGTCGAAAACTTAGTATATTCATTCGAATTAAAATAAATATTTTCTGAAGAAATAATATTTTCTCTTAAAACGGACTCAAAATCATCAATCCATTTTACAGTTTTAATACCCGAAATAGCTGTAGCTTCATCTTTTGTAAATTTATGACCTTCCCATATTTCAAGAGTTTTTTCAGGTTTTATTATAAATAAAATCTCTCTTAAATTTGGGTTTATATTATCATAATTCAACAATAAAATACTTTTTTCCTGCTCTATACCAGACAAATAGAAAAAATCAGAATTTTGTCTGTATTTAAAAGTTTGATCACCATTTCTAGGCATTTCATCATTTGAATTTATAATAGCAACAGAGCGTTTCATCAGCTTATTACTAAGCTTTATTCTATTTCTAATAAAGAAATCGTTATTAATTTTATTATACCTCATAGTTTAGAACAGTTTTAAATAAAGAAAAGATGTTTATAAGCAGTATGCACTAATCTAAATATTTTTATTTTTGGAAATAATTAGAATGCAAGTTTAATTAAAATATCTAAAATAATATTCTTATGAGTAATTTATTTTCATCATCCATAGGGAAAAAACTCCTTATGAGTGTTTCCGGATTATTTCTGATAGTATTTTTGGCTGTACACTTAGTAGCAAATATTTTTTTGCTAGTTAGCCCCGATGCCTTTAATATTTCAGCACACTTTATGGGAACTAATCCTATAATTCAAATCATGCAGCCACTACTTGGTGCAGGCTTTTTACTTCACATTATTTACAGTTTTATTATTCAACTACAAAACTGGAAATCAAGACCAGTAAAGTATAATAAAGTTGATCAAAAAGAATCTAGCACATGGGCATCTCGTAATATGATTTGGCTAGGTCTAGTTGTATTTGGGTTTTTAACAATACATGTAATTAACTTCTTTTGGGTAGTTAAATTTGGACACATGGAGCATGTTATTATTGATGGGGTAAAAATGGAAGACTCATACACTCTTGTAGTTTCATTATTTACCGACGGAGTTTTAGGATATGTATATTCTTCAATATATATTATTAGTTTTATAGCTTTAGGTTTACACTTACACCACGCATTATGGTCGGCTTTCCAAACTATTGGTTTTAGCAACGATGCTTGGAGAAAAAGACTAACAGTTGTTGGTGATATTTATGCAATTGTTATTGCTGCAGGATTTACAATTATCCCGCTTTATTTCTTACTATTTTAATAAAAATTTCAAATTCTATATTTATTAGAATACCAAATAATTGAGATTATGACAAAATTAAATTCAAAAATTCCGGAAGGATTAATAAAAGATAAATGGGCTAATTATAAAGCTCACCAAAACTTAGTAAACCCTGCTAACAAAAGAAAACTAGACGTTATTATTGTTGGAACAGGTTTAGCTGGAGGAGCAGCTGCTGCAAGTTTAGCCGAACTAGGTTTTAAAGTAAAAAACTTCTGTTATCAAGACAGCCCAAGAAGAGCACATAGTATTGCTGCACAAGGTGGTATTAATGCTGCAAAAAACTATCCTAACGATGGCGATACAGTTTACAGATTATTTTACGACACAATAAAAGGTGGAGACTACAGAGCTCGTGAAGCAAATGTATATAGACTTGCCGAAGTAAGTAACGACATAATTGACCAAGCAACTGCTCAAGGTGTACCTTTTGCTAGAGAATATGGTGGATTACTAGATAATCGTTCTTTTGGTGGAGCATTAGTTTCTAGAACATTTTATGCTAGAGGACAAACTGGACAGCAACTTCTTTTAGGTGCATATAGTGCTTTAAGTCGTCAAATTGGACTAGGAAACGTTGAAATGTACAACAGAACTGAGCTAATGGACATAGTTATTGTTGACGGAAGAGCTAGAGGAATTGTTACAAGAAATCTTATTACTGGAAAAATAGAAAGTCATTTTGCACATGCAGTTGTTCTTGGTACAGGCGGATATGTAAATACATATTTCTTATCAACAAACGCAATGGGCTCAAATGGAAGTGCATCGTGGAAAGCATACAAAAAAGGAGCTTTCTTTGCAAACCCTTCATTTGTACAAATTCACCCAACTGCAATACCACAACACGGCGATTTTCAGTCTAAGTTAACTCTTATGAGTGAAAGTTTACGTAACGATGGTAGAATATGGGTACCAGCCAAAATAGAAGATGCAAAAGCTATTAGAGAAGGCAAATTGCACCCAAATGATATTACAGACGAGAATAGAGATTTTTATTTAGAAAGAAGATATCCTGCTTTTGGAAACCTTGTACCTAGAGACGTTGCCGCAAGAGCTGCAAAAGAAAGAACCGATGCTGGTTTTGGTATAGAAAGTAATCCTACAGGCGAAGGTGTTTATCTTGACTTTAAATATGCTATTGAAAGATTAGGTAAAGATGTAATTGAAGCTCGTTATGGAAACTTATTCCAAATGTATGAAAAAATTACTGACGAAAATCCTTACGAAAACCCAATGAAAATTTTCCCTGCATTACACTATGCAATGGGCGGAACTTGGGTTGACTATGAATTACAAACTACAATTCCTGGTTTATTCTCTATTGGAGAAGCAAACTTCTCGGACCACGGAGCAAACAGACTTGGAGCGTCTGCATTAATGCAAGGTTTAGCCGACGGATATTTCGTTCTGCCATACACAATTCAAAATTATTTAGCTTACGAAATTAACAATCCTCGTCTTGACCCTAAAGAACACAAAGAATTCCAAGATGCTGAAAACGATGTTAAATCACATATTGACAAATTAATGAATATTAAAGGTAACACTACCGTTGATACTATTCATAAAAAACTTGGCAAAGTAATGTGGAACAAAGTTGGAATGGCTCGTTCGGAAAAAGGTTTAAAAGAAGCTATTACAGAAATTCAACAAATTAAAAAAGATTTTTGGTCAGACGTTAAAATACCTGGAGAAGTAAACACTCTAAATGTAGAACTTGAAAAAGCCAACAGAGTTGCCGATTTTATTGAAATAGGTGAATTAATGGCAAGAGATGCTTTAGATAGAAACGAATCTTGCGGTGGACACTTTAGACTTGAGCATATTACCGAAGACGGAGAAGCACTACGTAGAGACGATAAATATATGTATGTATCGGCTTGGGAATATAAAGGCGAAAATACTGAACCAGAATTACACAAAGAAGAATTAAAATACGAAGCAATTGAAGTTAAAACTCGTAACTACAAAACAGCTTAACAAATCAATGTTTCAACAATTTAATTTATTTTAAAAATAAAATTATGGCTTCTAAAACAATAAATATAAAAGTAAAAGTATGGCGTCAAAAAGACTCCAATACAAAAGGTAATTTTGAAACTTACGAATTATCCGACATTTCTACCGACAGCTCATTTCTTGAGATGATGGATGTTATGAACGAAAATTTGGTAGAAGAAGGGAAAGACCCTGTTGCATTTGATCACGATTGCCGTGAAGGAATTTGTGGAATGTGTTCTTTATTTATTAACGGACATGCACACGGACCAGACACTCTTATTACAACATGCCAACTTCACATGCGTAAGTTTACCGACGGGCAAACAATAACAATTGAGCCTTGGCGAGTAGGAAGTTTCCCTGTTATAAAAGATCTTATGGTTGACAGAACTGCTTACGAGCAAATTATGCAATCGGGTGGTTTTGTTTCAATAAATACAGGAGGTGTACCAGATGCAAATGCAATTCCAATACCAAAAGAAGACTCAGACGAAGCAATGGATGCAGCCTCGTGTATTGGCTGTGGAGCATGTGTTGCAACTTGCAAAAATTCATCGGCAATGTTATTTGTTGCAGCAAAAGTATCGCAACTAGCACTTTTACCACAAGGTAAAATTGAAGGAGCTAAAAGAGCTAAAAACATGATTGCTAAAATGGACGAATTAGGCTTTGGAAACTGCTCAAATACTGGTGCTTGCGAAATGGAATGTCCAAAAGGAATTTCTTTAGCACACATTGCCAGACTTAATAGAGAATTTTTAGTGGCTAACGTAAAAGGCTAAATAGATACCAACATATTACAACACAAAAAACAACTTTAATTAATTTTGAAGTTGTTTTTTTTATCGCAAAAACATTTTACAAATTGCGGATAAAACAAGAAAATCTGAGGCTTCTGTAAGAAAAAAAAATGCTCTTGTTTACCGAAGCCTTCTATTAAGAGTTGCAAGGCACTTTGAAAGTGCCATGCAACTAACTGACAAAAAGTTTATTCTTTTATGCAGTTGCACCTGCCCCGATTATTTATAGAAACTACAAAAACAAAGCATAATTGAGGACATAAGTAGATAAAAAGCCGATAAAAACTAAGTGTAAACGAAAAAAGTTGTATTTTTGTAAAAAACATGAAATGAAATTTGAATGGGACGAAAATAAAAGTAAATCAAACCAAGACAAACACGGAATTGATTTTAATGAGGCAAAAACAGTATTTGGAGATAATAACAGAAAAACATCTCCTGACTTACGAAAAGATTATGGTGAAGACCGCTGGATAACAGTCGGGAAAATATTTGATATAATAATAGTAGTTGTCTTTACAATACGAGATACTGCATATCGTATTATATCAGCAAGGTATGCCAAGAAAAAAGAACGTGAATTTTATAATAATCAATGATATGGGAGATTCAAAAATATACTATAAATTAGCAATTGAAATGCTAAAAAACGGAAAATCGGTATTACAGTCTGAAATAAATTTTAATAACGAGCAAATTCATGTTAAAGACGTTCGTTTTTTAAACAAAAATTCAATTAGAGTACCAGAAAGTCAAATTTTTTACGATGATGATAATATTGATTGCAGTGATATTCCAGAAATAACAGAAAAAGATATAGAAACTGGAAAAATACAGTGGATAGATTTATCAGAATTTCCGATAGATGATGAAATTAGAAATTGGATAACAAAACAGAATATAAAATTAAATGAATTATTACCTTATTTATTAAAGAATTTCTACAAGACAATAAAGCTCACCAAAAAGAATGCAGCTCTATAATATAGTTTGATTTGTCATTAAAGTCTAAGTAATAAGTTTATAGATACTTTGCAACCGTATTACTATATAGTGCCTTTAGTATAAAAAAACATAAATGTAACAAATTGATAAAATATTTGGGGCTATTGCTCTTATAGGACTAGGCTTGTTTTTATTTTTTCTAAAACATAAAGCACGAAATTACATAAATAACAACATTGAAATAAAAGACAGAGCAACTAAAATGTATTGGAATATCTTTCTTTACATTAGTATTCCTATAATTATCCTTGGTATTGAAAAATTGACAGGAGAAGCAAAATCACCTTCTGATATAACAAAACTCAAAGAACTGGATTTGTTTACGATACTTTCGCATTTGTCATGGATAATAATTTATGTAAAAGGGACACATTGGATTTTTATTAGACATGGAGCAAAATTTCTTTCTCAACATCCAGAACTATTGCTAAAACCATATTTTAACACCGACCGAAAAATTTCTGTTCGTATGATTAAAATTGCTTGGATTTCATTAATGGTGTTAGCTGTTTTGAGTTTGACAGATTTTTGCTTTACTGACAAATATTGTGATGCTGTAACTAAAAAAAGAGTAGAAATATGAATTTTATGAAAAAATCATATTTTTCATAAAAATTTCTCACATCTCTTTAAAGATATTGAAATTTTGAGCAAAAAAGTAAAAAAAGAACATAAGAATAGTAGTAATACCTAAAAATAGCATATTGTAATGACACTGAAATTATTACTTGCTCATATCCTTAAATATATACAAGTTCTTCATAGGTTTTGAAAAGATTTTTAAATCTAGGATAAGATTGATTATCTGCTAAAGAACACCCCCCGTTCGGCTCAGGCTGTGCCCAGCTGGGCGAAGTTTGTAACTTCGACCTTTTTTACAGGCAGTTTTTAACTGCCATGCGTAGCATTCCTTCATTAGTTATAAGTTTTCCATTTAAACGATAACAAATCAATATTCAAAACAGCGTCTAAATCTGCATAATTTCTAGCACTTGAATATAAATACTCCTCTGCATTAACAACAATACCTGCACGTACCGGATTTTCATGTATATAATTTAATTTTTCATTTATAAATTTTTCTGAATATAAATTAACTGCATGATTTTCATGTGTCCAAAGTTGATAGTTTGTATTTCTGCTATGTTGTTGAGCTGCTCGTTTAAACATAAAAAGCATCCATTCTCGTCTGCTTTCTGGCTCTTCTTCTATTGATACTAATATCTTCTTACTTGTAAATTTCTTTAAATCACCAATTGTACCGCTTAAATTTTCATTATCGCTTCTTACAATTAAATGAACATGATTTGACATTATTACATAAGCAAATACTTCTAATCCTTTTTCTTTTTGGCAATATTCTAAACTGTCAATTATAATATCTTTATACCTTTTTCGTATAAATATATCAATCCAATAAACAATTTGCATTGTTATAAAATGTAATTTATCTTGTTCGATTATCTGATATCCTGTTGACATTTGCTTCGTTAGTTTTGCTTACGCAATGATAGTCACAGACTGGGGTGTTAAATATCTGTAAAATAATTTTTTAAA
>JAOZLS010000162.1 GCA_029934705.1 Bacteroidales bacterium
TACTGTTAATTAACAAAGCCGTCAGACCGATTTCTATATAAATTTTGACTTTTCGGAGTGGTCTCAATATATAATTTTAAAAAACAGATTTCTGTAAAAAGAACAGATTTTATATATTTGTAAATAATACCATCTTATATATATTGAAGAAAATGTTGATAATTAAGGGCTTTTAAAAAAAATCCCCTACCCCCCTTTAAAAGGGGGAATTGTAATTTACTAAATTTCAGCATATTTAATAAATCATTTGAATTTATTTAGAACAGTATTGATTTGTGAACACAAAATTAAAATAATGTCAGAAAATAAAGTTGAACTTATAAATAGGATTTTTAGTCCTTCGTCTCCAATTAAAGAGCCTGATTTTTTTTCGGGAAGATTGGATCAAATTTCTAAAATTAAAAATGCAATTTCAGAAGTTGGGCAGCACGTTATTCTCTATGGAAAGCGAGGTTCAGGAAAAACTTCCTTATCAAATATATTATCGTTTACATTTCCCGATTACTATGTAATAAAAGTAAATTGTAGCAGAACTGATAATTTTTATTCTATTTGGGATAAGGTTTTAAGAAAAGTTTCTTTTTTTATAGAGAAGAAAGAAATTGGTTATAACAAAAATACGAAAGAAGAAACAATTACGCTTTCGTTACCCGAAAAGGAATATATTGATGCCGATGATTTAACAGAGATTTTACAGTCGATTAGTGCTGATTTTCTTATAATTTTTGATGAATTTGATAGCATAACCGATAATACTACCAAAACCATGATGGCTGATACAATTAAGGCATTATCGGATAATGTGGAGAATGTTACTTTGTTAATTACCGGGATTGGTGAAAATATTAAGCAACTTTTAGGCTATCATCCTTCAATTGAAAGGTGTATTAAGCAAATAAAGTTAGATGCTTTTTCGAAAGAAGAATTGTCTAAAATAATTGATTTACGTTTGGAACTCACAGGTTTACAGATGGATGATAATTTAAAAAATCTTACTATTGAATATTCATCGGAATATGCTCATTATGTGCATCTTATTTCAAAATATGCTTTTTTAAATGCTGTTAATAACAAACGAGAAGTTATTGATATTTCAGACTTTAATTATTCAATTGAAAAGTGTATTGAAGATACTGATTATAGCTTAAAACATGCTTATGAGATTGCTGTTAAAAGCTCGGGTAAAAAGCATAAATTTACAAATGTAATGTATGCTTGTGCAACAGGTGATTTTATTGAGAAAAATAATTTTAATATTAAAGAGGTTGTTAGTCAGTATAATAGACTAAATAAGTCTAGCTTAACCGAGGAATCGGTAAGGTATAATTTAGGAATGCTTTGCCGACCCGAACGAGGCGAGATTTTAGAGAAATTACATAAAACAAAACCACCGATATATACTTTTAAAAATCCACTTATGAAAGCGTATATAAAATTACAGCTTCATGTGAAAAACAAGTAATTCAATTTTAAATTGATTATAAACATAAATATCTTACACAATAATTTTAACCCTTTTTTAATTTAGAAGTATAATCAAGTTTTTTGTATCTTTGTAATAATACAAACAATTACACAAAACTTTTAAAACATCAAATACAAACAGATGAAAAAAAGACTTGCATTAGGACATCAGGAATTTTCAGAAGTAATTGGAAATAACTGTATTTATGTGGACAAAACAGAAGATATTTACAAGCTGATAGAAAACGGAAGCTATTATTTTCTTTCTCGTCCTCGTAGGTTTGGTAAGTCGCTGCTTGCAAATACTTTGAAAGAATTATTTCTTGGAAATAAAGAACTTTTTAAAGGCTTATGGATATACGATAAGTGGAATTGGGAAAAAAAACATCCTGTTATAAAAATTTCTTTTTCATTAATGGATTATATACAGCACGGTTTGTTTGTAGCCATTAATTTTGAATTGGATAAAATAGCCAAAACTCACAATTTAATTTTACAAAGCTCGACTAATGGTGATAAGTTCATAGAACTCATTACAAAACTATCATCTTCACAAGGGCAAGTTGCTGTAATTATTGATGAATACGACAAGCCTATTATCGACTATATGGACGATATTCCGCAGGCAGAAGAAAACCTTAAAATACTAAAAAATTTTTATTCTATTTTGAAAGATGCAGATAAAAATTTAAGATTCTTATTTATTACTGGAGTTTCGAAATTTAGTCATATTTCTATTTTTTCTGATTTAAACAATCTGACAGACATTACAATAGATTCAAAATATGCAAAAATAGTAGGCTGGACAAAAGATGAGGTTGAGAAAAATTTTCCTGACCATATAAAAGATGTTGCTGAAACTTTCAAAGATGTTTTTCCGAATATTATGCTTCAAATGAAAAAGTGGTACAACGGATATTCGTGGGACGGTAAAACAAAAGTGTATAATCCTGTTTCATTAATGAATTTCTTTGACAAACAAGTTTTCAGAAACTATTGGTTTTCAACAGGAACGCCAACTATGCTAATGAAAATTATCAAAAATAGACAATTAACGGCTTTCGATATAGAAAAAACATATATTTCGTCAGATATTCTTGATAAATACGACTTTGCAAATATAAATTTTAAATCTTTATTATTTCAAACGGGTTATTTAACTATTAAAGAATATGATATTTATTTGGATGAAATCACTTTAGGATATCCAAATCAAGAAGTTGACAAATCTTTTTCTGTTCATATTTTATCTGAACTTTCTTCAAGAAAATTAGACGATACATATAATTTATTACGAAAAATTAAACAAAGTGTTTTTCAAAATGATATAGATAATTTTATTAAAAATATTAACATCATTTTCAAAAATATTCCCTACACTATTGTTGATGACAAAGAAAAATATTTTCATTCGTTATTTTATTTGATAATTAAAATGTTAGGTTTCGATATTGAGTCAGAAGTTATTACTATAGACGGCAGAATTGATGCTGTTATAAAAACTGAAAATAATATTTTTATATTAGAATTTAAAATTAACCAATCGGCAAAAAAAGCAATAGACCAAATAAAATCTAAGGAATATGCAACAAAATATACCGATGATAACAGGCAAATATCACTAATAGGTATAAATTTTGATACAGAAAAAATGAAGATTGAAGATTATATTAAAATATAATCACTCTCAAAAAACCTATCAACATGCAATGCACATTAATAGATTTTTCATATTTTATTTAAGCCCATACAAGCCTTATTAATAACAAAATAGTTTACAGAATTTTGTGTGTATAATTAGTATGCTTTAGCAAATATAACTCTTCTTTTTGAAGGTTTTCCTGTAACCATACAAACGCCTTCTTCGTCCTCTGCATCCAAAGGAATACAGCGAATTGTAGCTTTTGTTTCGGTTTTAATTTTTTCTTCTGTTTCGGTAGTACCGTCCCAGTGTGCAAGATAAAAACCTGGATTATCGATTATTTGCTTTTTAAATTCGTCGTAAGAATCAATCTTATATGTTTTTTCTTCTCTAAATTTATAAGCTTTTTCAAAAATACTATTTTGCATTTCTTCAAGTAAGTTTTCAATGTAAACATCGATATTTTCTTGACTTACAAAATTCTTCTCAAAAGTATCTCTTCTAGCAAGTTCAACACTTCCTTTTTCAAGGTCTTTAGGTCCAATTGCTAAACGTACTGGTACTCCTTTTAATTCGTATTCAGCAAATTTATGTCCAGGACGATGAGTGTCTCTATCGTCAAATTTAACCGAGATATTTTTAGCTCTTAACGAATCACTAATTTTATTAGCAACTTTTCTAATTGCTTCTAATTGTTCTTCTCCTTTATAAATGGGAACTATAACAACTTGAATTGGAGCTAGTTTAGGAGGTAGTACAAGCCCCTTATCATCAGAGTGAGCCATAATTAATGCTCCCATTAAGCGAGTAGAAACTCCCCATGACGATGCCCATACATATTCTAGCTTCCCTTCTTTATCAGCAAATTTAACATCAAATGCTTTAGCAAAATTCTGACCCAAAAAGTGTGAAGTTCCAGACTGTAGAGCTTTACCATCTTGCATTAATGCTTCAATAGTAAGAGTTTCTAAAGCACCAGCAAAACGTTCGCTTTCAGATTTGCTACCTATAATTACTGGCATCGCCATCCAATTTTGAGCAAATTCTGAATAAACATTTATCATTTGTGTAGTTTCAGCCATTGCTTCTTTTTTTGTAGCATGAGCAGTATGCCCTTCTTGCCATAAAAATTCAGCAGTACGAAGAAATAGTCGAGTTCTCATTTCCCAACGAACAACATTTACCCATTGGTTAAGTAAAATAGGTAAATCACGGTATGATTGAATCCATTTTTTGTATGTGTTCCAAATAATTGTTTCAGAAGTTGGTCTTATAATAAGTTCCTCTTCAAGTTTTGCCTCTGGATCAACCTCAATTCCGCTGGATCCATTTTTAAGTCTGTAATGTGTAACAACAGCACATTCTTTTGCAAAACCATCTACGTGATTTGCTTCTTTTGAAAAGTATGATTTTGGTATAAGAAGCGGAAAATATGCATTCTCATGACCAGTTTCTTTAAACATTTTATCAAGTTGGGCTTGCATTTTTTCCCAAATTGCATATCCGTAAGGTTTTATAACCATGCTACCTCTTACGCCAGAATTTTCGGCTAAGTCGGCTTTCATAACTATATCGTTATACCATTGCGAATAATTTTCGGATCTTGATGTAATTCCTTTTGCCATTTTTTGTGTTTTTTTTTAGAAGATGCAAATATACATTATTATAGTGTAATGTTTACTAAATTACGTAAATAATTATGAGAATTATTTGCTACAATTTAGATATACCGACTGGTTTTTAACATGATTTCAGTTTCCTTGAAATTATAATTTAAAAGTAAAGTGGTATGTCTATTACTAAGTCAAAATAAATGGAAAACTGAAGTTCTATATTAAAAAAGTTAGCACTACTCTCCTATCCAGTTTTTAAAAGCAGAAACTCTTTCACGACTTACAATTATTTCGTTATCATAATTTGATTTTGGAATAATTTTAAGTCGTGAGTTTTTATATTGAATAATATCTTTTATGTTTTCAATACAAATAATTTCTTTTCTGTTTATTCTAAAAAATAATTCGGGGTTTAATTGGCTGTGCATTTTATCTAACGATTTTTCGAGCAAATAAGTTTTTTCATTTTTCATTTGAATATAAGTGCCTTTTTGAAAACTATATATAAGTGTAATATTATTAGTGTCGATAATTATTATATGCTCACCTATTTTGACTGTAAATCGTTTCTTGAAATTTTTGTTGACAATGTTATTATATAAATCGGCAATTTGCGTATTTATTGGTTCTGTAGTTTTAAGTTTATTCAACTCAAAAAATTTATCGAAAGCCTTATTTAGTTCTTCTTGCTTAACAGGTTTTAATAAATATTGAATGCTGTTATATTTAAAAGCTTCAAAAACATATTGATTATATCCAGTAGTGAAAATTACTGGAAAATTAACTTTTGTTTTATTGAAAATTTCAAAGGATAAACCATCTGACAATTCAATATCAAAAAGTCCAATGCTAAAATCGTTATTTTTAATAATTTCACAAGCTTCAGAAATTGAATTGGCATGGCTTATCGAATTTATTTCTAAATCGGCATTTTCAATTAATGTTTTCAGTCTAATAAAGGCTAATTTTTCATCTTCAACAATTAAAATATCTAAGTTCATTTTATGCTTTTTCAATATTAATTATGGGTAATTTTACAATATAATTATTATCTCCTGCAATAGAAATTATTTTTTTGTTTGTTAGTGTTGCAAATCTATTTCTAATATTATTTATTCCCATGTTATGTGAATTTTCATTATTCTCTTTTTTATTTCTATTGTTCTCAATTATAATATATTCATTATCGTTACTAGTTGATATATTAATAGTTAGTAAGTTTTCTTTTGAGATAATATTATATTTTAGTATGTTTTCAATAATAAGTTGAATTGACATTGGAATAATATATGAGTTTTGGTTAGTATTTTCAATTTCAATTTTAAGGTCAAAATTATTATCAAATCTTATAGCTTGTAGTTCGGCATAAGTTCTTATAAAATCTAGCTCTTTGTTAATTGATACAAGTTCCTCTTCGTTGTAATCGAGTATATATCGGTAAATGTCAGATAATTTTAAGGTGAAATCGTCGGCTTTTTGTGTATCAATATTAATTAATGCACTTAAGGTGTTTAGGCTATTGAATAAAAAATGAGGATTTACTTGAAATTTAAGAGTTTCGTATTTGAATTTTTCGGCAGCTCTCATTATTTCATTTTTCTGACTTTCGGCATTTGCTAACTCTCGTATAAAGCGTAAAGAAAGGAAAATAAGAAAAATAATAATGCCAATTACAAATTCAATTCCAACATAATAATAAAAATCAACTAGCAAAAATATTTTTAATAAAGGTAAACTTGTCAAATATAAAATCCATACTAAGTTAATTATTGCAAGGTCAACTAAAATATAAGCCGAAACAATTAAAAGAATTTTAGTAAAAATAAAAGTAGGTTTAATTGTTATATCAGCATTTTTAAATATTAATCTTGAAAAATAGGAACTCCCTAAAGCTATTGATATTCCGATAACAACACCATAAGATAATGAAACGATTAAGTTTTGCAAGTCCATATCTTTATTTCCCCAAAATAGAGTAATAGTAGCACTAATAAAAAATATGATTATATAATTTACGAATTTGAATTTTCTTGAATTTTTCATTTTTAAATTTTTGTAAAAGATAAAAAAAATGTTTGAGTTAAAGTAAATTAACTTTGCCAAAGTTGCCTTTTAAAAAAGCTGAAAATATTTATTGAAGTATCAAGCTTATTTATAAAACTTTGGCAAAGTTTAAGTAATATATTAGAACTTTTAGTTTTTACATTTTTTCAGCATTTTAGTATTAGTTTTTTCTCCCCAAATTGGTGAAAAATTAGAAGTTTTTTGATTTGATAATAATTTTGCTGCTTTTTCAAAATATGGTTTAGCTTTTTCGGCACCACCTCCAAATTGTGTTGGACGGTAAAATATGTTTTGTCCTGTTAAAAATAATACTCTAGGATTATTTTCTTGTAATTCATTTGCTTTTTTCAACATTAATGAAGCTTTGCTTGAGTAAGATTGTCCTCTTTCGGCCGGATTTACTTTTATTGCTGCTTGATAATTTAGTGCCGACAAAATATATAGTTCAGCATTATTTGGATCGAGCAATATAGCTTTATCAATATGTTTTTTAGAAATTTTTAGTAGCGAGTCCTTTGCGTTTGCATCTGTAGTTCTAAATGCTTGATGTATTCGGCAGTATGCTGAATAATAGAGAGGTTGAACTTCCTTCCTATTCTTTTTAGCAATTTCGTCGAATTTTTCTGCGAGCTGTGCAAATTGATCTTTCTCGGTAGCAGAATTTAATTCTGTTAATGCCAATTTCATTTTGTTTTCGAATTTAGTCGATTGTGCAAAGATTGTTAGTCCGAAGAATAGGATTGTTGATAATAAGATTGCTTTTTTCATTTTGATAATTATTTAAGTGTTATTAATAATTTTACTCTTGCAATATTGAGACTACTCCGAAAAGTCGAACTGTCTGATTTTTAAAGCTTTTTTACCCTTAATCCCTAAAGGGAAAGCTTTAAAAACCAGACAGTTCTCAAAGTCCCCTTCAGGGGATTTAGGGGTATAATGACTTTTCAGAGTGGACTCAATATTAGTTTGAAAAAGTATCGTTGAAAAAAAACACTTACCCAACTGTTATATTTTCAGGATGAACTGTGTTTTTTGATGTTAAACAAAAATTTTCAACAAAATTGATTACTGGTTGTAGCGTTTTCAATTTTATTTGCGTATTGTCATATAAAGGATTCTTTTATCAATATAAATAAAAAACAAAAAAATATATACAATGGAAAACAAACATTTAATCTTGGTATTTATCTTGTTCTCAGGAATTATTCTTTCCTGTAACGATAAAGTTACACAAGTAAAAACATTTATGGCAAATGTGCCTATTTATATGACTTACGAAGAATTTAGCAATTCGATAAAAAATACAAGTCAACAAGATATTGAGAAACCGGGTAAAATTTATATTAAAGATAATTATCTATATATAAATGAGGTAAATAAAGGAATTCATGTGTACGATAATACAAATTCGGCCTCGCCTGTTTATGTGTGCTTTATAAATATTCCTGGAAATGTTGATATGGCAATAAAAGGTGATGTATTGTTTGTAGACAGTTATATAGATTTGGTTTCGATAAATATTTCAGACCAGCAAAATCCGACTGTTATTGATCGAGTTTCCAATGCATTTCCCAATATTTATCCAGAAATAGACTGGAATTATCCAATGGCGGAAGTAGATCCGGCAAGAGGTGTTGTAGTTGATTGGAAAATAGAGCAAATTACTACTACCGAGATTGATTACCAAATTTATCAAAGGAGATATTATGAGTATGCCGCATTCTCTAATGTTGATGTTGCAAGCAATGAAGCAAGCGGTGACGGAAACGGTAATATAGGAACGGCAGGCTCAATGGCTCGTTTTACGATGAAAGGAAATGCACTGTATGCAATAAATAACGGTTACGAACTTAAAATTTTTGATGTAGGAACTCAAGAAATAAAGAAATCCGACAGCATTTCTACAATGTGGAATATTGAAACTCTTTTTGTATATAACGACAAACTTTTTGTAGGCAGTAATAACGGAATGTTTATTTATAATATTGAAGACTCAAAACATCCAGTGTTTATCTCACAATACGATCATATTACGAGTTGCGACCCTGTTGTTGTAAATGATAATTATGCTTTTGTTACACTTAGGTCTGGCAATAATTGCTTTAATTCAGTAGATAGACTCGATATTGTTTCGCTTGAAAATATCCAAGAGCCAGTTCTCTCAAAATCCTACACACTTTTTAATCCGCACGGTTTGGGCTTAGACGAAAACATTCTGTTTATTTGTGATGGCGAT
>JAOZLS010000163.1:0-8311 GCA_029934705.1 Bacteroidales bacterium
GTGATTTATCACTTTTGTACCAAATTAAATATAATTCGTATTATAATCGACTACAAGGAATAATGTCTTTAATCAGAAAAGAGATACCTAAAGCAAATAAGTTAATAACTAAAGCAATTAGGCAAACAAAGGAATATTAATTCTACTTTACTAAGTTAAATCTCTTTTATTATTAGGTAGTTATGATATTTTTATACTAATATGCAGTTCGTCATTCCAAACTTGATTTGGAATCTGAACCATTTATACCAATTATGAGATTATCTTTAAAACTTTTTTTTCGACCGATTTTTTTTTTTAGTCTATTTTTTCTTAATTTTAAATCTATATATGTTAATTATACTACAAACTGTGTAAATAAAGCTTTTCGACCCAAATTTTAATGCCTAAAAGCTTTGTAATATATCCATTATTACGTTTAATTTTACGTTTTTTAATAGTAACTTTGTAAAGAATTTTAATTTTTTAATATGGAAAATAAAATAAGTGTTAAGCTTAACGAAATAGTAAATACAGTAACTCATGCCATAGGAATTGCTCTTAGTATTGCAGCATTAGTATTAATGGTAGTACGTTCAGCAATCCATAGCGATACAATATCAGTTGTAGGTGCAGCAATTTTTGGTGCAGGATTAATTATTTTATATTCGGCATCAACAATATACCATAGTGCCAAAAAAATAAGACTAAAATATTATTTGAATAAATTTGACCATTCAGCAATATATGTATTAATTGCTGCAACATACACTCCTATAAGTTTAGTAACTTTACCAAGTGCTTGGGGTTGGAGTATTTTTGGAATTATTTGGGGACTAGCAATTGGTGGAGTTTTATTTAAAATATTTTGGTATAAAGTTAAGTATAGAGCTGTTTCGGCGTGGGGATACGTAGCAATGGGGCTTGTAATTATTGTTGCTATAAAACCGCTAGTAGAAAGTATGCCATTTTGGGGTTTAATATGGATGGCAATTGGCGGAGTTGCTTATATTACAGGTGTATTTTTCTATTTATCGAAGAAAATTCCTTTTGCTCACGGAATATTTCATTTATTTGTAATTGCTGGTAGTTTTGCTCACTTTTGGGCCATTTATCATTATGTATTATAAACAATGCACTGAGTTACAATGATTTTATAAATTTATTAGAAGACGCAATAATGAGTAAATCAGAAAGTTTTAGAGAAACAGTAAGAAATAAGTTTAAGTTTAAGCTTTTTATGTTGAAAGAATTGCCTTCAGCTTTTTTTTCGGGGCTTACAGTTACAACAATAACCGAAGAGAAAGCTGTTGTAACAATTCCCTTTAAATTTTTAACAAAAAATCCTTTTAAATCAATGTATTTTGCTTCGCAAGCAATGGCAGCTGAATTATCAACAGGAGTTTTAGCAATTTCACAAACCTATAAAAGGAAACCTTCTGTTTCAATGTTAGTTTTTGAAATGAGTGCGAATTTTTCTAAAAAAGCACGCTCAACTGTTGCATTTACCTGTAACGACGGTTTAAAAATTAAAAATGCAGTAGAAGAAACCATGAAAACTGGCGAAGGTGTTACAGTAAATGTACACTCTGTTGGTGTGGACAAGGATGGCGATATAGTTTCAGAATTTACTTTTGTTTGGACTTTTAAAGTAAAGAAGCAATAATTATCAGATTTATATTCCATTCTTTTTTAGCTCGTTGATAATTGCTTTTGGTAAAGCATAATTTATTGTAATTTAATAACACAAATACATCCTTTAATAATTGCGATATATAATATATTTTTAGTTAATTCTTTTTTTGTATATTTATAGTGTTATATAATTAGAAATAAGTTTTTATTTGCTATGTGTAAACATATTATCCGAATATTATCCTTCTTTGTTGCTTTTTGTTATTCTTTTAATAATGGGTTTTCTCAGGATAGCTGGAAAAAGAAATATGAAAAAAGTGGTATTAGTGTTTATTTGCGAGATTCAGATAAAACACCTTTTAAAGAGCTTATGGTCGAAACAACTGTTAGTGCTACCGTATCGTCGGTTGTATTTTTAATAATGGATGTAAATAATCATAGTAATTGGATGTACGCCAATAAGGGAGCAAAACATTTGAAAGATATTAACGACTTTGAGTGGATTTATTATAATATTTCTGAAGCTCCTTGGCCAGTGTCTAATAGAGACGTTGTATCTAAAGCAAAACTTATTGTTTCAGGTCAGTCTGTTAGACTTAAAGTTAAAGGGATACCTAATTATATTCCAGAAACAAAGGGTAATGTAAGAGTTCAGTATATAAATTCTTTTTGGGATTTTATATATATATCGCCTAAATCTACAAAAGTAAAATTGCAAATGTCTGTTAATTTGGGTGGAGGAATTCCTCCGTGGCTTGTAAATGCGGTTATTGATAATGGACCATATCAAACATTTTTAAATATGAAAGAGCAATTGAAAAAAGATAAATATAAAAATGCTAAATTAGATTTTTTAGAGCCATAATTTCAATCTTTTCTTATGGGTATCCATGCCATATATGCTGTTCCAATAATTGCTATTACTATAACTAATATACGTATTCCAAGACTATTAAAAAATATAAAAACCGATAATAAAACCATAATCCACATCATAGCTAATGAATAAATTTTGGTTTTAAGAGTCATACCTTTATCATAGCTTGATATGTATTCGCCTAAAATTTTGTGTTTCATTAGCTTGTTGTAAAGCTTAGGCGAACTACGAGCGTATAAACCTGCGGTTAGAAGTAAAAAAGGTGTTGTAGGTAAACCAGGAATAAATATTCCTGCAATGCCTAATACCAATGATATTGAACCTAATGATATAAATAATAGTTTTAGCATTTAAAATTTTAGAATATTTAAAATTAACATAGCAAGCACTAAGTGCTATTTATTGCCTGCACAAGAGCATTAGTCGAAGTGTTGCTTACGCACTTCTGCAAAATTTCATTAATAAGCAATTTACATATAACTAAATATACAATTAATTTTACACAGATGCTTACTATCTTATTTTATCGGTCAATAATTTAATTTCAAAGGCAGGAGGTTTGTTTTCGTATAAAATATTGTAAACAGCATCGGTTATAGGCATTGAGATATTAAATTTTTCATTAATTTCATGAATACTTTTAACACCGTAATATCCTTCTGCCACCATATTCATTTCTATTTTAATTGATTTTACAGAATATCCTTTACCTATCATTGTTCCAAAAACTCTATTTCTACTAAATTTAGAGTATGCTGTAACAAGTAAATCACCTAAATATGCCGAGCTTTTAATATCTCTTTTTATTGGGTGTACAACATCTGCAAATCGTTTTATTTCTCTTATTGCATTTGAAATTAATACAGCTTGAAAATTATCGCCGTAGCCTAATCCGTGGCAAATTCCTGAAGCTAATGCGTAAATATTTTTAAGTACTGCTGAATATTCTGTTCCATAAATATCATCGGATATTTCTGTTTTTACGTAGTGAGAATCAAGACATTCTGCTATTTTACCAGCTAAAAATAAGTTTTCTGATGCAACGGTTAAATATGATAATCTTTCCATTGTAATTTCTTCGGCATGGCTTGGTCCTGTTATAAGTCCAAAATTTTCTAGGCTAACATTGTAATGTTTGTGAAAATAATCAGCTAAAATTAAGTTTTCATCAGGGATTAGCCCTTTAACAGTTGAAACAATTATTTTATTTTCAAAACTTAGATTTGGAACATCCAAAGCATTTTTTATAAATGCCGATGGTATTGCTAAAATAATCATTTCAGAATTATTAATAACATCAAGAATATCACTGGTTACATTAATTTTATCTTTATCAAACATAACCGACGGAAGGTACTTTTTATTTCGTTGGTTTGTTTTAAGGTATTTAACATTTTCTTCACCTCTAACATACCAATTTACATGGCTACCTTGTGAAATGTTGTCTGTTAAGATTTTCATTATTGCTGTACCCCAGCTACCTCCTCCTAAAACAGCAATTTGCTTTTTTTCTTCTAGTTCTTTATTTTCCATTACAAATTTATTTATAATTTTTTATAAAAGCTTTATATTTTAATAAGAAGTTTAATTGTTTTTCCATTTAAAAGATTCAATTAAATGATTTACATCTTGTTTTAAAAACTCTAATGATGGAGCTAATGAATCTTTATTAGGTTTTAGATTAAAATAAAATGCACCTCTAACAAAATGTTTTGTGCTATCTGTTAAGTAAAATTGAAGTTGCGATGCAACATCTCCTTTTATTTCGTATAAAACACCATAAACTTTGTTCTCCTCACTGTTCCAGATAGTTGTATTAATGGCATCGGCCTTTATAGAGTGTTTGTATGCAAGTTTTCTTGAATCTTCTTCTAAAATCTGCAAATTATTTTCTATATTTTTGTAACTCAGGTATATAATAGCATTGAATTTAGGAATTACTAAATTTGACCAGTATGCTTCTGCTCCTTTGGATTTATCTTGTTTTATATTTGAATAAACAGGATATTCAAAAGAATAAGGATATATTGTATCTAAAATTTTGTATTTTTTTTCTGGGAAATCTGTTCTTAAATAACCATGTGGTTTGGGAGTATATACATTTTCGCAAGCTTGTGTTACGAATAATAATATACCTATAAATATTATAAAAATTTGAGTATTACGTCTCATTTACTAATTTTTTATATGCAATTTATACTACTTTTTTTTGTCAATTTTTAAATTAATTTTTTTTATTTTTCTATCATCTGCCGATGAAATTACAAAGGTGAAGTTTTGTAATATAAGTTTTTCTCCTTTCTGTGGTATTTCTCCTTTTATTTCTAAAATAAGCCCAGCTAAAGAGTCGGCATCACCTCTTTTATCAATAAAAATATCTTCTTTTATTCCTAATATTTTGTAAAAATCATTTAGCAAAATTTTACCATTAAAAATGTAATTGTTCTCATCTATTTTAACAAATAAGTCTTCCTCTAGCCCTACGTCGTCATGAATTTCGCCTACAATTTCTTCTATAACATCTTCCATTGTTACAATTCCACCAAAGCCTCCATATTCATCAGTTACAATTGCAATATGAATTTTTTTAGTTTGAAACTTCTCTAACAAATCATTAATTTTCATTGTCTCGGGAATAAAATATGGCTCCCTTATAAGTTCTTGCCAATTAAAATCGTTTGATTTATTTAAGTATGGTAAAAGGTCTTTTACATATAAAATGCCTTTTAAATTATCGTGTGTTTCTTCATAAACAGGTATTCTGGAGAAACCCGATTCAATAACTACCGCCTGCAATTTATTAAAACTAAAGTTTACATCTACAGCAATAATATCAACTCTAGGTTTCATTATTTCCTTTACATCAATTCCCCAAAAGTTAATTACTCCTTCTAGTATTTGCTTGTCTTCTCTAATGTTTGCCTCGGTAAGCTCATAAGCATCGGATAAATCTTGAATTGAAATAGATTTGTTTTTATTAGACAGCAACCTATTTACAATTGAGGTTGATTTTATTAATACATTACTTACAGGTTTAAATATTTGTTTTGAAATAAATAGTGGGATTGATGTGAATTTTGCAAAAGTTATTCGGGAGTTTGTAGCGTAAACTTTAGGTAATATTTCGCCAAAAAATAATAGCAAGAAAGTTATTATTACTATTTGAAAGATAAATCCAAAAGTTTCGGAACTCGAAAAATCAAAAATTTCATTTGTTACCCATGCCGAAAGAATTACAATTCCAACATTAATAAAATTATTAGCAATAAGTATTGTTGCAAGTAGTTGTTCTCTGTCTTCTAATAACTTACATATATATATTGTTTTCCTTTTTGTGTCTAACTTAAGACTGCTTACATCGTTATTTGTTAAAGAAAAGTACGCTACTTCGGAACCAGAAACTAGTGCCGACGATGCAAGTAAAACTATTATTCCAAATAGTCCCAATAATATTTCGGTATTTATTGGATTTATAATTATTTGATAAATAACTATGTTTTGTAGTAGAGGCTCGGGATCCAAAATTATTAAATTAAATTAATACTGAAGTTTTAAAATGTTGTTAATTAATGTTTTATGTAAAAATCAAGACCAAAGTCAATAAAAATCTTTAGAAATTTGTTTTTAAAATACAAAGATAATTAAAAATGACTTTCATTCTTTATTTTTAGCTAATAAATTAAATAGTTTATTACAGAAAACTGTTTTTTTAAACAAAAAAACCTTTACGACAATATTGCCGTAAAGGAATTATAAATATATTTTTCTATTAAAAAGGTAAATCATCAGACTCATTAAAACCAGCAGGCTCATTATTTTGAGGTGCTGCAGGAGTTGAATTCTCTGTACTAGATGCTTCTTTATTGTAATTTCCGCCTTCAGGTTTACTGTCAAGCATTACCATTTCTCTAGCTACAATTTCTGTAAAATATTTTGTTACACCATCTTTTTCATACTGGCGAGTAGTAATTTTACCTTCAATGTATAACTTCGATCCTTTTTTAACATATTTTTCTACAACTTTTGCAAGTCCTCTCCAAACAACAACGTTATGCCACTCAGTATTGGTAACTTTTTCTCCAGCTTTATTTTTATAACTTTCATTTGTTGCCAAACTAAATTTTGCAACAGGTACATCTTCTTTAATGTATTGTACCTCAGGGTCGTTACCCACGTTTCCTACTAATATTACTTTGTTTACTGACATTTGTAATTTGTTTTTGGTTAAAATTTTATTTGTGTTAAATTATGCACAAAATAAATACTTTTTTTTAGCTTGCAAACTTTTAAATAATGTTTTTATAATTTACTTAGCAAAATGAAAAAAAACTATCCTTCTTTATTAAAATCTAAAGATAAAATTGCTCTGGTTAGCCCTGCTGGTTTTATTTCTGAACAAAAACTAGAAAAATCTATAGATAATTTAAAAAAGTTAGGATTTATCCCATGTTTTGAAAAATCAATTTTAGATAAAAAAGGATACTTAGCCGGAACTGCAAAAAATAGAGCATTCGAAATTAATAAAATGTTTGAGAGGACTGATATTAAAGGGATTATGTGTGCTAGGGGAGGGTATGGTTCGGTTGGTATTGCTAATTTACTAGATTACAAATTAATAAACAAAAATCCAAAAGCTTTTATTGGATATAGCGATATAACATATTTAAACCATGCACTATATAAACACGGAAATTTAATAAATTTTCATGGAGTTGCTGGAGTTTCTGATTTTAATGAATATACAACAAACTGTTTTCAGCAGGTTTTAATGTCAAATAATAAAAGCAAAATTATTAAATCTCAAAAAGAAGAGAATCAAAATAAAGAAGAATTTAAAAGTTTTACTATAAATAAAGGCGAAGCACGAGGGAAACTTGTTGGAGGAAACCTGTCTTTACTTTGTTCTCTTATTGGAACAAAAGATTTTGTAAGTTTTGAAAATAAAATAGTTTTTATTGAGGAAATTTACGAAGCTCCATACAAAATTGATAGAATGCTAACACATTTAATTAATGCAACAGATATTTTAAAAGCATCGGCTATAACATTTGGAGTTTTTAATAAATGTAATTACGATAGTTTTGATTTAGAAAAAGAAAATTCTTTAAGTTTGAAAGAAATAATAATTGAGAAAAGTGCTTATTTCAATGTTCCTATTTCTTATGGTTTTTCGTTTGGGCATATTAGTAATCAAGCAATTTTCCCTTTTGGGCAAGAAGCAACTTTTGATTCAAATAAATTTGAAATTTATATTTAAGAATGAGTTGAATGTGAAATGCTGACCGAACTTCCGTAGTTTGAGCTTGTCGAAGCCTAGTAACATCGCCTTCGACAAGCTCAGGCTACGGAAGAACAGAAAAACTACAAATAATAATAATTATAAATCATATTACGGATGAAACTGATGAAAGATTAATAAAAGGAAATGTAATTAACAATCTTTATCCTTCTTTAGAAAGAGTTACTGGACAAATAGGCAGTATTCGTGGATTTGAGTTAATTTTGATTATTCAACAAGATGATGAATTTTTTAATTCATATGATATAAAATTTGAGAATGGTTCGCCAATAAAAAGAAAAGATTTTGGAATTAACAAGACAGTTGTAGATAATTATATTCTCTTTAATTCAATTATTGATTATATTGAAAAAGATTCAATAAAAGGTTATTCGATACCAGAATTGTTTTTCATAGAAACATTTATTAAAGATGACCACAGAGCAGAGATTCATAAAAAAATAAATTTGTACTTTCCTGATGCAACACTTTCAAGATTATCAAAAAAACAATTATGTAACCTTTATTTTTATTCTTTATGA
>JAOZLS010000163.1:8321-9005 GCA_029934705.1 Bacteroidales bacterium
GCTTTGGACATGAATATAAAAATGGCTTAATATATAGAGAGCAAATGTTATTTAGAATTTATATATATGATTTTTATCACATATAGTTTTTCATAACTCCTCCGCTGTCTGAAGTATGCAAAAACAAAAAATGCTTGCCATTCTAAGAGAAAAGCAAATGTTTTCAAGAAATCAAAACTTGCATCCCCAAAATTAATACCATAAATTAGTAAAAATGAAAACGAAGTTTGATAATAAACAATTTATTGAATACTCCCTAATTAGCAGATTAAAACCTGAAATAGTAAAAATTAAAGTATTAAAAAGCTTCATATCCACATACGAAACCGATATTATTAAAGCATGGACAGATTATTTCATTTTAAAAAAAGCAGTAAAAAAACAAATCATTACTAAAAAACTCTAAGCTATGATACAAAAAGCTATATACATAACAGACTATAAAATATATGTTTTTTTTAAGGACGGTAAAGAAAAAACAATCGACTTAAAAGAGTTCTTACAAAATAGTACACACCCTTTAATAAATAAATTTTTAGATGTGAGCTTATTCAAAAAAATCAGAATAGAAAACGGTACTTTGGTTTGGGGTGATAATGAATTTGATTTAAGTCCTATGTCAATTTACAAAGGTGATTTTGATGTAAAAGAAAATATTAACACATCTGTTTTTTCAGATGCAGG
>JAOZLS010000506.1 GCA_029934705.1 Bacteroidales bacterium
AGGTCACCTATTAGTACTACATCTTCTGCTTGTAAATTTAAGTTTGTTCTAGTTGATCTTATTCCCCATTCATCAGGTACTCCGGCTGCAAAACTTGTTGCTGAAAGATTAAACATTTCGGATGGTGAATTATCTTCTGTTCCATTGTTTATATAAAAGAGTAGTTGTCCTTTTTGGTCGTCACCGGTAGAATAGTGGGATAGTTCAATTTTACCAAGTGTTGTTATTTCGCCACCTGATTGTTCACCTTTGAATATTAATAGTCCTTCTCTACCTCCGTTTATATCTTCGTGTACGGTGTTATGTAGTGTTAAATATGGTTCGTATAGTGCTATATCGAAAGCAGTAGCAGGATTATCTCCTGTTGTGTTTATTGCAACATTCCCATTTATAAATTTGAAACGACCATTGTTGCAATCAGTTGAGAATATTGCGCCTGATTCTTCTTCGTCAACGTCGCCTATATTTATTGTTCCGGTTGATGAAAGATATGTTTCTGTTGCTCCTATTTGCAGGTTTGCCGTTTCTGTTGCGTATAAGCTTATGTAATCGGTATTGAATGAGGCTTCTGCTGTACCTGTACTGGACCAATTCATTATACCTGTCGGGAATATTGTTAATGCGTTTACAGAAGGTACAAGATCATCGTTTCCGTCATTAACATAGAAGTTCAATACTCCTTTTTGATCGTCTGAGGTTTGGTAATGGGATGCTTTGATATATGCCAGGTTTGATATTTCGCCACCAGATTGTTCACCCTGGAATATTATTTTAGATACCCTTCCGTAGTATGTATCTTCGTGAGTAGTGTTATGAAGTGTCAGATATGGTTCATTACCGGAAAGTTCGAGCAAACTTGAAGGTGTAAGGGTTCCAATTCCTATTGGAGAATTGAGCCTATCGGCTGTAACTTGTGGTCGGTTTTGTGCGAAAGACAGCATTGCAAATGCTGAGAGCAAAAGTATTAAGACCCCTACCCCCTTTGTACTACGGACATTACCCCCAAATAGGGGAAAAAGAAACCACTTCGTTATGCGGACATTTCCCACAAAATTGGGGGATGATGATTGTTTATGGTTTTTCATGGTTTTTATCTTTTAGGGTTTGAGAATAGGCGTTGGTTTACGTTTACAGTTCCACCGGATATGCTGTTTGCTGTGAACACAAATTTTATTTTATCGTAAGCTGTATAGTAGTCGTCAAAACTTATTGATTTATTTGAAGTAATTGAATCGAGTGAAAGACCTGGATATGTAACCCATGAGTTACCGTTGTCGATACTAATATAAGGTGTAAGTGTCCCATCTTTAGTACCGGCAATACTTTCAAACTCGAAAAATACAGACCACTTGTAAGAGTATAGAATGTTTACGTTTATGATCCATTCGGTATTGCCACCGGATAAGTCGTATTGCGGAATTGTTGCAATTGTTGTTCCGTTTTCTTTGAGTGTACCTTGTGCAAATGTTAGGCTTGCTGTAAATATTAGGATTATTAAGATTAAATTTTTCATGTTTTTTGGTTTTTATTGTACGATTTTTGTTTTTATTATTATTGTTATAGAACCCGAAACCCATGATGTTGCTATTACATCTACATCGGGACCTGATAAATATTGTGATGATGTTACTATTTCTCTTACATAACTATTTGCTATAATTG
Organism: Bacteroidales bacterium; assembly: GCA_029934705.1. Classification (GTDB taxonomy): domain Bacteria; phylum Bacteroidota; class Bacteroidia; order Bacteroidales; family JAADGE01; genus DZBS01. The sequence goes on from JAOZLS010000506.1 coordinate 1,663, forward strand.
TTGATCCCATTATTGTATTTCCTGCTGATAGCATTGTTAATGATATTACGCTTGTACTTGCATCGGATATTATTTCAATATCTATTAGTACTTCGTTTGTTTTTAAAGTAAATAATGTTCTATCGGAATTTACTCCGGTATAAGTATAGGTTGTTGTTGCATTAATTGACCCTGTTACAGTTAAATCGCCATTAATTACAAGTGAATTATCATCAAAACAGCCATAAATTAATGGTGCTACTGTGTCGGAATTATCGATGTATAATTTATTACTTGATGTTGGACCAAAAAGAATTGTGTTTTTTCCTGCTTGATAACCTAAAAAAACATTTCCGCTTCCATATAAATTTTGATTTCCTGCTTCGTAACCAATTGCTGTATTATTTGAATATTGATTTATTTCTAATGTTTGGTAACCAATTGCAACATTTCCAGTTGTTGAAGTGCCGCCGCCGCTTAATGCTTGATTTCCAATTGCTGTATTATAATCGCCGCTTCTATTTTGATATAATGCAGAATTACCTACAGCTGTATTTCCTGTTCCTGTTTCGTTATCTTCCATTGCGCTTGAACCAATTGCAACATTACTTTGTCCTGTAGTATTGTTAGTTAAAGTATGATAACCAAGAGCATTATTATAATTGCCGGTTTCGTTTAGGTAACCAGAATATCTGCCAATAAATACATTTCGATTATCGCTTAAATCGTCATTTTCGCCTGCAAATTCGCCAATGAATACAGAATTACCAGAGTTTTGAATATCTATTTTGCCGTTTATTGTTAAACTGTCAATTGAGGTTTTGCCGTTTATGTTTAGATAATCTCCGCTTTCTCTTTTAATATTGTTTGTAAAAAGTGTGTCGTCTATTGTTATATTTTCTTTAAATTTTGCGTTATCGGCGACAATTAATTTGTAATTATTAGTATCGAATCCAATTGGTGAGCCTAGTATAATATAACCTCCTAATTTTATATTTCCATCGACTTGTAAATGATCAGCCCAAACGTTGCCGTTTGTATGAATTTCAAAAGCATTTTTTGCTGTTACTCCTGTTCCT
>JAOZLS010000164.1 GCA_029934705.1 Bacteroidales bacterium
GATTTTCTTTGCTCCCTTTAGGGATAGGGGTAAACAAAGAAAATCTATTACTCAACAAGTAAACCTTGGGTGTTTTGCCGATAATCATTCTTTTTATTATTAAAAGCAAAAGTATAAAAAAAACCTTTGTGTACTAAAAAATAATTATTTTGAAGAAAAAATATTAGTTTTGCAAAAAAAGAAAAATGAATACAATAGGGGTTTTAACTACTCAAAATGTTTTATTAAAACATAAAGTAGCAAATGTTGGCGAAAGAATTCTTGCAACAATAATTGATTCGCTAATTATTTTTGCATATTATATTTTTATATATTATACAGTACAATATAGCCCCTCACTATATGCAGGAAGCGTTTATTTTTATCTTTTTATGCTGCCAATTGCATTTTATTATCCTGTATCTGAGGTTTTTATGAACGGGCAGTCGCTAGGTAAAAAATGGATAGGTTTGCAAGTTGTTAAAATTGATGGATCGCAACCTACTGTTGCAAACTATATTATAAGGTGGATTTTTAGATTAATTGATGTAAGCTTTACAGCAGGAATACTAGCAATAATTGTAATATCGTCGAATAATAAAGGACAGAGGATTGGCGATATAGTAGGAAAAACAATGGTTGTTAATACTCGAAAAAAAGAGTCGCTAGATAATACAATTCATGTTAATTTGGATGAAAATCATATTGTTACATATTCTATGGTAGAGCTACTTAACGATTCTGACATAGCAATTGTAAAGGAAGTTATAAATCTTTATAAAAAAGATATGAGTTCAAAAAAAACATCTTCAATTGTTCATAAAACAGCCGAAGCTATAAGTAAAAAAATAAATACGGATGTTATGCACAGTCCTTATGAATTTTTGAATATTATTATTAAAGACTATAATTTTATTCATAAATTTTAAGCTACTCTTCTATCATTTTTGCAAAATATAATTTATTTGTACTTTTTAAATACACATTATTACCTGCGGTTTTTATGCTAATTATATTTAAAGAGTCATTTACTTTTATTTCTTCAGACTTATAGTCTTCTTTATTAATTGTATTAAACGTGTTTTTATTTTTATCAAAATAATATATAAACATATCATCTACCTGAAAACTGTTTATATCATTTACTTCTATTGTTTTTTGAAAAACACCATACTGGTTATATACATAAATCTCTTTATTTTCTGATAAAACGTATAGAAATCCTGCAAAATCCACCATGTATAGTGGTTTTGTCAGATTGGAATCGAATAAACTTTGCTCAAAATCTATTTTGAAGTTTGAATGAAATTTTACTAGCTTATTTTGTTCAGTTGCTAAAACCCATAAGCCTCCTGAGTTTGAAGAACAAACAAGGTCTGCTTGTAAATTAGAGAAATTATCAAAGGAAAAGCTATTACTAAGTGTTGTTAATGTATTATCAATAAGTTCAATTGAGTTATAATCTTTAAAGAATGCTATAATCTTAAATGGGTTAGAAACATCTAACGAATATATTTTTTTATTTCCTAAAGTTTGAAAAACTGCAATTTTTAAGCCTTTGGGGTTGTATTTAATAACTTTATCGTGAATTACAACATATAAAAAACCATTATTATCAACTTCAATAAAGTCAGTTTTTAGTTCAACTTCTTCTTCAATAATAATATTTGAAAAATTATATGTTGAAATAAATATAATAAATATTAATGCTACGATTCTCATAGTATTACAGCACTTTTAAAAGTTCATCAATATAATCTCGATTGTTTGCTAAGCGCGGAATCTTGTTTTGCCCACCTAATTTACCTTTTTCTTTTAGCCATTCATAAAACATTCCTTCTTTTGCAATCCTTAATACAGGTCTTTGCAGGTTCATGTCTTTATATCTTTTTGCCTCATAATCAGAATTAAGACTTTTTAACGAAGAGTCTAACTCATCAATAAAATTCTCAATACTGTTTGGCATTTTAGAAAATTCTATAAGCCATTCGTGAGCTCCTTTCGAGTCGGTTTTCATATAAATAGGAGCAGCAGTATATTCTCTAATTAAGGCTCCTGTAGCTAAGCTTGCGTCTTTTAGAGCTTTTTCGGCATTATCAATAATAAGTTCTTCGCCAAAAGTATTAATATAATGTTTTGTTCTGCCAGTAATTTTAATTTTATATGGAAACTTAGATGTAAACTTAACAGTGTCTCCAATCATGTAACGCCATAGCCCACCATTTGTAGTAATAATCATAGCGTAATTTTTATTTAGCTCAATATCTTCTAATGTATAAGTAATAGGGGTTTCATCATTAATATTTTCAAAAGGAATAAATTCATAAAAAATACCATAGTCAAGCATTAAAAGCATATCATCTTTTGTAAAATCATCTTGAATTCCAAAAAAACCCTCCGATGCGTTATATGTTTCTAAATAGTGCATGTTTGAAGAAGAAATTAAACGTTTATATTCTTCTCTGTAAGGAATAAAACTTACACCACCATGAACAAAGAGTTCTAAGTTTGGCCATACTTCCGAAATGTCTGTTTTACCTGTAATCTCTAATATCTTTTTCAGTAAAACTAAAGTCCAAGAGGGTACACCTGCAAGGTTTGTAACATTAGTTTTGCTAGTAATATCAGCCATTCTTGCAATTTTTTCTTCCCACTCTGGCATTAACGAAATTGTTTTATCGGGAGTCCTAAAAAGAGTAATCCAAAAAGGCATATTCTCTATAAGCAAAGCAGATAAATCGCCATAATATAATTCATTATTAAAATTGCTTAATTGCCGTGAACCGCCAATACCTAAGGTTTTGCCTGAAAAGAAATTAAAATCGGGGTGCATTGCAGAGTATATGGCAATAACATCCTTGCCACCTCTAAAGTGGCACAACTCCATTGATTCTTTACTAAGTGGTATAAATTTACTTTTTGAAGAAGTTGTTCCGGACGATTGAGCAAACCATTTAATGTCTGTAGGCCACAGCACGTTCTTTTCTCCTTTTTGTACTCTATCAATAAAAGGTGAAAATTGTTCGTAAGTCCTTATCGGTACATTCTTATCAAATTTAATAATATCAGTACCAATGTTTTTGAAATTGTGTGTTTTACCAAAATCAGTATATTTAGCTGTTTCAATAAGTTCTTTAAATAATAAATTTTGAACCTCAAAGGGATTATTTTTAAAGAAATCTATTTGTTTAAGCCTTCTATTTGTTATCTTTGATACAAATTTGTTAATTATTTTCATTTTTTTTGTAATTTTGTAAGCTTATATAATTTTTTTGTAAAAACTATAAGACTTTATATTTTGCCAATCATCTGACTAATAGTTGAATGTGTTGTTTTTATTGAAATATGATTTTTTTTTGTATATTGAACCTTGTTTTGTGCATGGTTTTTGATAATTATTTAATGATAAATATTTTTTGCTTTAAAAAAATAGAAAATATATCCTTTTATTATGACTAATGAAAATACAAATATAATAATTATTGAAGAGACAGAAGATTCTCCTCAGATTATTTTAGACCAAGATAACTTTTTATTGAAAATATCTGGTCCATCGTTTCCCGAAGACGCCTATGAAACGTTTCAACCAGTAATACGTTGGATAAATGCTATAAAAGATGATGTAGTTAAATTAACTTGTGAATTTGACTTCTCAATACTAAGTTCTGCATCAAATAAATTGATGTTTGAAGTATTAATAAAACTTGAAGACATGTATCAGGAAGGGAAAGATATTGTTATCTTTTGGTATCATGATGACTTTGACGAAGATATGCAGGAAGAAGGAGAGAGCTTTGCTCAAACTATGCACGTTCCATTTAAGTTTATGCCAAAATAATAATTCTTTAAAAATCTATATTACACCGACCTACAGTCGGTTTTTTTTGGTAAAATCTAATTTTACAAATAATGAATTTTAAGTCTAAAACACTAATAATATCTTTTTTGTTGCTTATATTGTTTAGCTTTAGTAGTAAAGCACAATATTACACGAAGTTTGGAGTAAAAGCTACAGCCAACTTATGCGGGCTTTGGGGTCCTGATAAACCCGATTATTTCTCGGAAACATGGGGTTATGGTGCTGGAGTCTTTTTCAACTTCCCAATTGGTGATAATCTTTATTCCGTTTTAGAATTTAATTATGATAGACGAACTTTTGACTTTACAGAACCTTTATATTTAATCGATAATTCGTTGCTTAAAATAACAGAAAAGAATGATTTTATAGAAATACCTTTAATGTTAAAACTTAGAAAAGGAGATGAAGTTAGTTCTGTTCATATATTATTTGGGTGGCAAGCCTCTTTCTTATTGAAAAACCAAACGTTTGCCACAGCAACAGTTCTTTCTCATGCAATTGATGCAGCTGATTATTATGATTATAAAAATAATTTTTACGACTTTGGCTTTGCTACAGGTATCGGTTTCACAGTAAAAGCTTTTACTTTGGATATGAGGTATTACATGAGCATGAGAAATATTCATAAAGGCGAAACTATTAGAGAAATGCGTTATCGTTTAATAAATTTATCATTAGCTTATCAGTTTAATTATGTAGCTCCTAGGTTATTTAGAAAAAACTCTACTATTAAAAATTTGAAATATAAATTTAAACGAGCCTTTAAGTAGTTATTCTAATTTATAATTAATACGAACAAACTCTTTTCTGTAAAAATGCGTTATTATTAATGCAACCAAAACATCTAAATATATCTTTACTGAAAATATTAAGTATGAAAAACATAAAGTTATATTTGTATTTTATCTTATTATTATCAAGCATAAACTTGTCGGCTCAGCAAGTAAATAAAAAGACTGTTGTGTTAGAGATTATAACAGGTACTTGGTGTTACTATTGCCCTGGAGCAGCATTAGGAGCAGAAGATTTAATCGCAAAAGGCAAAAATGTTGCTGTTATCGTAAACCATGATGGCGACGACTTTACAAACGCAACCTCTGATATTCGTAACTCGTTTTATTCACCAAGTACAGTTCCTGCATCTTATTTCGATGGAATATTTTCTGGCTGTGGAGGAAACCATTCAGAAAGTATTTATAATTGTTATTTACCTTTATATAATAGCACAATATCACAACTTACTTCTTTTGATATAAATATGAACGTTGAAACAACAGATAATATTAATTTTAATATTACAGTAACAATTGATAAAGTAGCAAACTATTCAGGAACAAACCTTGTTGCACACTTAGCTATAACAGAGTCTAATATAGAATATGAATGGCAAGAACAGACTAAGTTACATTGGGTAAACAGGCAAATGTACCCTAGTGCATCTGGTACTAACCTTGATTTTAGTGATAATTTGACACAAACACTCCAATATACTGTTGTTGCTGACTCGGAGTGGGAAATTGAAAATTGTGAATTTGTTGCTTTTATTCAAGACAATACAAATAAATATATACCACAAGCAATAAAATATTCGTTAAATCCAAACTCTATTGTTAATAACATAACAAATAGCGATGTAGTTGTTTATCCAAACCCTGCAAGTACTTCTGTTTATATTAATACCATAAATAATGTTAATATAGAAAATGTAAGTATCTTTGATATAACAGGCAAATTAGTTTTTGCACAAAAATATAATAATAAAAAAGGCATTAATATTGATATAGAAAAATTATATAGCGGTTTCTATATTATAAAAATTAAAACTGAAGATAATAACTTAACTAGAAAGATAACTATAATTAAATAATCACTCAAAATAGTAAATGATGAAAAAAATCCTAATTGTTAGCATTATCGTTTTATTACAATCGGTAACTAGCTTTGCTCAGGAAGCAAAAAGAACAATTCCTAGTGTAGATATTAAAACACTTAGTGGCGAAACTTTTAATACATCAGAGATATTAAATGATGGACCTATATTCGTTAGTTTTTGGGCTACATGGTGTAAGCCTTGCATACAGGAACTTATGGCAATTGATGAAAATTACGAAGACTGGCAAGATGAAACAGGTTTTAAACTGTATGCAATTTCTATTGATGATACTAAAAGTATGAGCAGAGTTGCACCCTTTGTAAATGGAAGAGGTTGGGAATTTGATGTTTTCTTAGATCCTAATTCTGACTTTAAACGTGCAATGAATGTAATTAATGTTCCTCACTCCTTTATCCTAAATGCAAAAGGTGAAATTATTTGGCAACACACATCATACTCGCCTGGCGATGAAGATGAAATTTATGAAATACTAAAGAAAGTCGCTGAGGAAAATAAAGTATCTAAAGAAGAAGAGAAAATAGAAAAGTAATAACAAAACAAGCTAGCCTAATATTAATTAATAATAAGGCTAGCTATTTTTTTTATCGATTAAAATATAAATAATGAAGAAACTTATACTATCAATAATATTAATTACCAGCTTTCAGCTTATTATAGCACAAAATCAAGAGAAAGATTACGGTCAAATTCAGGGGAATTTTGAAATTAATATGCAATCATATAACACCGATTCAATTATTGGTGCCTTTGAAGTTCCCGAAAAAGTTAGAGCAAACACTTATGCTAACTTTATATATACAAAAGGTAAATTTACCGCTGGTGTTAGATACGAAGCATATTTGAATACACTGCTTGGCTACGATTCAAGATACAACGGACAAGGAATTGCACACAGATATGCAACATATAAAGGTGATGATATTGAAATTACTGCAGGAAACTTCTACGAACAGTTTGGAAACGGATTAGTTCTTCGTACTTATGAAGACAAAACCCTAGGCTACGATAACTCAATTGATGGTATGAGAATAAAATACTCACCAATTGAAGGAATACAATTAACTGGTTTAATAGGAAAGCAAAGAAAGTATTTTGACTTAGGACAAGGAATTGTTAGAGGGATTGATGCAGAAATATCCATTAATGATGCAATTAAAAAACTTGCCGACAAAAAGACTAGAGTTCTTCTTGGTGGAAGCTTTGTTAGTAAATATCAGCAAAATGTTGACCCAACATATTATTTCCCCGAAAACGTAGGAGCATTCTCTGGTAGGCTTAACATTAATCGTGGTGGCTTTAATATTGCCTCCGAATACGCATATAAGATAAACGACCCTTCTTATGATAACGCATATATTTTTAAAGATGGTAACGCTCTTCTTATAAATACAAGTTACTCTAAAAAAGGAATTGGTGTTTTGCTTGGGATAATGCGACTTGATAATATGAGTTTTCGTTCGGATAGGTCGGCAACTATAAACGACCTGCATATAAACTACTTACCAGCAATTGCTAAAACTCATGCTTATGCATTTGCTGCAATGTATCCTTTTGCAACTCAGCCTAGTGGACAAATAGGAATGAATGCTGAAATTTTTTATAACATTAAACGAAAATCTGCATTAGGTGGCAAGTATGGAATGAATATTTCAATTAACTATTCACAGGTTAATAGTATTGATAAGCAAAAAATAACCATTGACCCTACTGCTGAGTACCCAAACCTCGATGGTTATACTAGTGATTATTTTAAAATTGGAGACGAATTGTTCTTTAGAGACTTTAACATTGAAATACACAAGAAAGTTAGTAAGAAATATAAATTTGCTTTAACATACATGCACGAAGACTATAATAAAGATGTTATACAAGGACTTAGCGACTTTGGAATTATTAAAGCCGAAATAGGAATTTTAGATATGACATATAAGTTTTCAAGCAAAAAAGCATTACGTTCCGAAACCGAATTCCTTTACACAGAGGATGATAACGGTAGCTGGGTAATGCAAATGTTTGAATTTACTTATGCACCTCATTGGTTTGTTGCTGTTTCCGACCAGTATAACTATGGTAATGTAGATGAAGATTATAGAGTTCACTATTATAATGTAGCAGCCGGTTATACTAAAGACGCTAGTCGCTTTCAACTTTCTTATGGAAAAATACGAGAAGGTATAATGTGTGTTGGTGGTGTATGTAGAAACGTACCTGCATCAAACGGGCTTTCACTTACAATAACTACTACTTTCTAGCAATAATAATAATTTAAAAGATTTAACAATGAAAAATATTTATATACATAAAGTAATAATCGCAGTGTTTGCTATTTTTATAGCAATAAACTTCTCGTCATGCGATGAAATTGATAATCCGCTTAAAGAAAAGACGGGTACCTGTGGCGATGAAACTCTTCCCACTCCTATTCGTAAAATATTAGTTGAGGACTATACAGGACACACCTGCGGTAACTGCCCACGTGCTGCTGAGGAAATGCACGAACTAATACACACTTATTGCGATTATATTGTTCCTATTGCCCTACATGTTGGTTTCTTTGCAACTCCTGCAACCGATTATCCTGCCGATTTTAGAACAGATGAAGGAAATGCTATTGATGAATTTTTTGGTAATTCAAATGCTGGTATGCCTAACGGAATGGTGAATAGAATTCCTTTTCAAGATAATAGAATTTTAACATACTCAAACTGGGCAGCTGCTGTTGAAACCCTTTTGGAACAAGCACCCGAAGCTTTAATTACTGTTAATACTGAATATAATGAAAACACTGAAGAGTATAGCACTTTAATTGATACCGAAATTTTACAAAACTTTAGTGGCGAGTACAATTTATCTGTTTTTATTGTTGAAGACAGTATTATTTCTGACCAAAAAGATTATGCAGCAGACCCAACACATATTCACGACTATGTACATAACCACATGTTACGTAAATCGTTAAATGGAACTTGGGGCGATAAAGTAATTGCTGAGCAAGCAGTATTTGCCGAAATATACTCTAAAACTTATACTTTTACTTTAGATGATAGTTATGTACCAAAAAACTGTAGCATAGTAGCATTCATTTATAATACCGAAACAAAAGAAATAGTTCAAGCTGAAACTGAGCTTATTATACAATAATAGTTTTTTTATTACATATTAGTTTATCCTAGTATTAATTTTTTTATAAACCATATATTATAACATTATGATGAAAAATTTATTTTTTAC
>JAOZLS010000165.1 GCA_029934705.1 Bacteroidales bacterium
TGTTTCCATATAAAATAGTCAATTTATGGACAACCTATTTCAGGGAAGGACAATTGTTTTATTATTTTCCCTGTTATATCTGTTATCGAAACGCTACAAGGTCTTACAGACGCTTGCAGGTTTTGTAGTGTAAATATTCCATTTGAAGGGTTTGGATATATTATGAATTGATTATTGATATCCGTAATATTTGATATTGTAGAATTATTAGTAACCGAAAAATCAGTAATTGTTTCGAGTTCACCTTTGTCAAGTGATTGAATTGTTCCCGGTGTGTAATTTAGGAAAACATTATAGTTTTGTATAATTTGATTAGTTAAGTAGAAAATAATTGTTTCCGGTTCGCCGTCTTTTAATTGAAAACCAACAATAGGATTGTCTTCTTTTTCCGGATTTTGAATATCAATACTAAATCCGGCAGGAGCAGTTTGTTGGTATAAAGTCATTTCTTTGTCGAAAGTAGCTTCAATTGTTAAACCATCGGATAATACTTGTGCGGACTGTATTGTTGGTGGCACTTGATAATCGGTTACAACAAATAATTTACCCCTAAATTCATCGTGATTACCATTTAGTGTAACATCTCCAATATGTATATCTCTTGCTGCTTGGATACCTGTCCAGAAATAATTTCCATTGCGAATGTCAATAAATCCGTTGTAAGTATCTCCGCCATAAGTTTCGTCGTGAATAACTTGGTCTGCCCACTCAGGTGTTGGTTCGTCTCCGGACGTGTTATATTTTAAAAGAAAAAGAGTGTTATTAGGGTAAGGATAGGCTTCTTGTAGAACAAAATCATTTCCTAAATCAATTTCTTCGGTAAAATAACCGGTGATATAAATATTTTCTTGTTCGTCGAAACAGAAATCACTGATATTAGCGTCTCCACTTTGGCTTTCGTATATTGTTCCCCATTGAAATTCAAGATTAGAATTATATTTTCCAAAACATCCGAATGTATTATTATAATTTGCTTCTATAATATTATTTTCATCAAAATATATATCATCTGCTATTGTTTCATCGCAAAAATAAATATTATTGTTATTATCACATTTTATATTGTGGCAAAAATCGTTTTCATCAAAACCTGTGCTTGCAATTAAAATTGCTTTAATAAATGTACCATCCGGCGACCATTTAGCAATGTATCTGTCGTACCTACCATTGTCGGGATTTAGTTCTTCAAAAATTGTTGTTCCGAAAACAGCTGAAGTGCTAAATTTTCCGAATATATAGTAATTATTATCATTATCGGTAGTAATTGCCAGTGCATATTCGCTGTCTTCTCCACCTGCTTGTATGAAAGAAATAAGATTCCCGTCGTCTGAATTATATTTCGCAATAAAAATATCAGAACTTCCAACAGATGTAACTTCTGTTGTTCCTCCATCGAATGAAACTGTATGGTCGAAACTTCCGGTGCATAAAACATCGCCTTCTTGGTCTATAATAATATCATAACCATTTGCAAATTCATTTTCTTCTTCACCACGTGAAACATCTTTTGCCCATTGCGTAATGCCATCGGAATTTATTTTTGCTAAAAACATAGTGTGGTATGCATCAATATTTGATTCTAATGTTATGCCGTTTCCAAAATCAAGTGAATAAAGATAATGTCCGGTAATATATATATCATCATTTTCGTCTATAACAATAGCTTTAGTTTCGTCCTTGTTTGTATAAATACTTGTGGCATTAGAGCTTATTTGTTTATGCCAAACATAATTTCCGTTAATATCAAATTTAATAATAAATGAATTTCCATAGGTATCATTCGGAATGGCGGTAAATTCAAAACCTTCTCCTTTAAGCGACATAACAAAAGTACCCACAAAATAAGTGTTTCCTTCACTATCTACTTCAAAATCTTTATAATGTATGGCAAAAACGTCAGGATTATTCATACCAAAATTTGCACCTTGCGTCCAATCGGGAGATTCTTGTGCTTTTACTGTTTGTAGTGAGAAAAGAAAAATTACGGAAAGAAAAATTGTTATTTTTTTCATGTTCATGTGATTTAATATTTTTATTATAAAACTTTTAACAAAAATAAATTATATAAAAATGAAATTCAACACATAAAATTTGGATTTCATGAATCAAAAAAAAAAACAGTTTTGAATTCATGAATTCAAAACTGCTAAGTATTGTAGGTTAAGGTGTTAGTATTTGTTGAAGAAAAGCACAAAAATCACTCTAAAACGTTCTTAATGTAAAATGTTGGGGTTACTCCTGTGTTTTTTTTAAAAGCTGAAATAAAGCTAGAGTGAGATTTGAAACCAACTTTTTGTGCTATAGCAAAAATTGTATATTTCTGAGACTCGGTTGAAGCAAATAGACTACAGGCTTTTTTAACTCTATATTCATTAATAAAATTTGAGAAATTTTTATTAAAAACTACATTTATAGTTTGAGAAACATATTTTTGGTTAGTATTTAACATGTCAGCCAATTCATGTATTGTTAGGTTGTTTTTTGTATATATTTGTTCTTTTTCAATAAGTTCTAAAATTTGTTCAGCCAGCTTAATATTATTTGGGTTTGATTTTTCATGAGACTCTATTAGTTTTTCTTCATTCTTTATACTTATACCAAGCTTGTTTTCTGCCAAAATAACTTCTTTATCTTTTAAAACTAATCTTCTATGTGCTTTGTTCTTCTGCAAATAAACATAGAGTAAAATAATTGAGAAAACAATAATAATAATAAGTATTATAATTAATAATATTTCTGTCCGTTTTTGTTGCTTTATCGTGCTTGTATTTAGTTTATGTTCTATTTTTAAAAAATCAATTGTTTGTTTGTTTTTTTCTGTTTCATAAGAAATTCTTAAGTTATCTATAGATTTTTCTTTTTCTAAAGAAAAAATACTGTCTTTAATATTTACATATTTTAAGTGGTATTCAAGGGCGAGAGTATTATTGTTTTGGCTCTGATATATGTTAAACAGTTCGTAATAATTATTTCTAAGAACATAAGTGTTTTCATATATGTCAGCTATTTCAATACTTTTATTCAAATATTTTATAGATTTATTTATAGAATTATTCTTGTTGTAAAGTATGCCCATTTTATTATAATATAGTGCTAAATTTGATGAATCGTTCAATTCTATAAAAATATCTCTTGCTTTATTGTAAATATCTTCTGCTTTAATAAAATTATTTAAGTCTCTGTAAGAATTTCCCAAATTAATATAGATATTTGCAAGAGAATGTATATCTTCTATCTTTAAAAGAATTTTCACAGCTTGCAAATAGACTTTTATTGCTTGTAAATTATTATTTGAATTACTATATATTACACCTATATTTCCAAGTATATAAGCATAATCTATTTTACTGTTTTCTTTATGAATTTCTAAAGCATGATTGAAGTTAATTAAAGCTAAGGAATCGTTATTTACTCTCGAATAATTTGAACCTATAACATTATAGCAATTAGCCATTTGAATAGAATCTCCAGTTTGCATATAATATTCTAACGATAAAAAAATATATTGCAACGATTTTTCATAGTTTTCAATATAATGATATATTACAGCAACAGAATAATTACAAGAAGATTTTATTTCATCATTTCCCAAATCTCTTGCTTTGTTTAACAATAGTATCGCTGTTTCATTATTATTTTCAATTATGCGTATTGAAGATAGCCGAATTAATATTCTTGCTATTTCATTGCTGTTAGTGTTATTTTCATGTATTTTAAGAGCTTTTATGTAGTTTTTTTCTGCTAAATCATATTTTCCTTTATTAAAATAAAATCCCCCTAATGCTTTGTAAGAAAAAGCTAATCCTTTTTCAAAATTTATTTTTTTTGCTTCTTGTATCGCAATATTTGCATATTTAAAGGTTGAGTCGGGATAATTATTAATATATAAGCCAGCTATTTTATTGAGTAAATTTATTTCGGTTGTATCATTTGCAATTTTAAGTTCATTTTGTAAGCTGTCAATAACTTGTTGATTTTGAGCATTTACATAAGTAAGATGTAGGAAAAATAAAAGAATGAATACAGTTACTTTTAATTTCATTGGGTTTCTTTTTTACAAAACTAAATATTTTTTGTAAAAAAAAGCCGAATAAAAATAAATTTATTCGGCTTAATATTATTAATGTAAGTATTTGTATAAAAATTATTGAATAATTAATTTTCTTACAAAACTACCTCCTTTTGTTTCAGTTTTCAAGAAATAAACACCAGAATTTAGGCTTGATACATCAATTTTAGCAATGTTATCATTTTTATTTACTTGAATTACCTGTTGTCCTAAGTAATTATAAATTGCAATATTTATTATTTTACTTTCAGCTTTAACTCTTACATAATCTGATGCAGGATTAGGGTAAATACGAATATTTTCCTCAATTGTATTAACACTTACATCGCCAGTTATATTTACTGTGTAATCATGTGCTTCGCCATAAACAAAATATGTACAAGCATCATCACCTGTCATTGCTGGATCGTATGATTTTAAACGTAATCTCATTCTGTGTTCGCCAATTGGGGCTGTTTCGTTTATATATAAAGTGTCTGAATATGTTAATTCTGCCATTATATTTTCTGTTGAGTATAAAAATTCGTTTGAATTATTAAATTCTCCATCATTATTATAATCAATCCAAATAGCAAAATGATTATAGTTTGCATGATTATTTGTTACTGTATAATCATAGGAGTTTCCTCGCTCAAGTTCTATAATCATGTGTGAATAGTCCATAACTATTCCTTCTTCGTTACCACAACCTGTTGCGAGATGCTCAAAGTCTGCAATTGAAAAATTGTCTATAGCATCTCCCCAAGTACAATTATAATCTGGACCAGAGTTGTATATGTTAATGCAATATTCTAAGCTTTCGGAAGTTGTAAAAGACCATGTTTCACAGTCTTCTGGTCCGCCGATTACATTTGAAGGTATAACTTTCCAATAATAAGTTGTGTTGGCTTCCAAAGTTTCTATACTATATGTTGCCTGAATTTGATTTTCGCTAACAAGAGGCGGTGTTGCTTCTGTTCCAAAATATACATCAAATTCTGAAGCATAGTCAGCTTGCCAAGTAATTTCGCCATAATTTAATGATATTTCAACTGCCTCATTAGCCGGTGTTGGGTTTATGGCACATTCAGGAGCTTGCGTTGGCAAGTTTACATTAACGGTATAATCGTGAGCTTCGCCATAAACAAATTGCGTACATGCTTGACTTGGCAGTATTGCAGGGTCTTGATATGAGAGCCTAATCCTTAGACGATGTTCGCCGAGTGATGCTGTTGCAGGTATAGTAATTGTTCCGGTTGCACTTGTAGGTACATGGTCAGCAGATGTATATAAACATTCTGTTTCGTCAAAAGTTCCATCATTATTAGTATCAAACCATATTGCAAGATAATTAGCATTTCCAAGTTCGGCTGTCCATGTATAGTTTGAGCCTTGTGCCAAATCAACCGTCATTGTCGTGTAGTCTGAAACATTGTAGCCTCCATTACAACCTGTTCCTGTATGATTTAAGTCTCCTATAGAAAAATCATCTATGTAGTCGTTCCATTCGCAAGGGTCGTTCATTGCATCACCAACATATATATTGTCTGTGCAGTATAATAATTCTTCTCCTGTTGTAAATGTCCAAATATCGCAGTCAGTTGGTTGACCGGCAGAGTTTTTTGGGATTATTTTCCATTGATATTCCGTGTTTGGGTCAAGTGTTCCTGGGTCGAAATAAGTTTCTGTAACATCTCCTATATAGTCTAGTGTTGTTGTACCAAAATATACTTCGTAGCTTGATGCTTGATTTGCTGACCACGTTAAATCAGTATTCATAAATTGATTAGTGCTTGTGTTTTCAGGGAAAGGTGTATTTGCACATGTTGGAGGTTCGGTTGGTTCGGCTATTGTAATTATATAGTCGTGGGTTTCGCTGTAACCAAACCCGGTACAAGCCTGCTCTCCTTGAAATTCTGTTATAGCTGCCGCTCTTACTCTCATACGATGTACACCAAAAGCTGCGTTACTTGGAATTGTGAATTCTCCTTCTTCGATATGAACAAAAGTTCCATCGTCAAGCTCAGTATGGTAAACAAATTCGTCGGTTTCGTTGAAAATTCCGTCATCGTCAAAATCTATCCAAATAGCAAGTGCACATGATGAGCCTGTAAATGCAGACCATTGAACATTAGCTCCTTGTATTAGGCTAGTTGTGTATGTACCATCGGTAAAATCACCATATCCGTCATCGCTACAACCAGTAACTTCATGAATTAAATCTTCCATTAAGAAACTGTTTATGGCATCACCCCATTCGTCGCAATCACTAATCGGGGGAATGCAATAATCTATGTCTTCGCCTGTTGTAAACGACCACGTTTCACAACCGGTAGCCGAGCCAAATTCATTCTTTGCAATTACTTTCCAATAATAAGTTGTATTGTCTTCTAAATCACCTAAATTGTAAAAATTATCTTCTTGATTAATAATAAATGGTGGGGTAGAGTTTGTGCCAAAATAAACATCAAAACTTGTTGCATCTGTGCTTTCCCATTCTAAAACTTCATTTACAACCACATTTGTTGCCGAATTAGCAGGAGTTGGGTTAGAAGCACATGGTGGCGGAACTGATGTGCTGTATATAGTTATTGCATACTCGTGTGCATCGCCTTCATTACTTAATTGGCTTAATGGAGTGCAGGCATCTGCGGCTGTGGGTTCTTGTGCATACAAGTATCGCACTCTTAATTTATGTTTACCTATGGCAGCATCGACAGGCAAAGTCAATACGCCGGTTGCAACTGCATTAGTTTCGGTATAATCTGAAATTCCAAGATATTCGGTTTCATCGTAATCATTATCGTCATTTAGGTCTATCCAAAAAATAAACCAACCACCAGCATTTGCTTCAATAGCATAATTTAGATTTGAACCAGGAGAATATTCAGCATTAAAATGAGTAGAATAATCAGCTATTGCTTCGGTTTCATATTCAAAAATGTTTACGTGAACAATATTTCCTATTGTCAAATGTTTAATATACCACCATTCATCGTTTACAATATTTGACGAGCAATATAAGTTTAGTGTGTGATATGAAGTAAAACTATCGTTTTCAGGGTTTTCATCGGAATTTCCGTTTGGGTTTTCTGTCCAAACTTCAATGTCGTAGAAGCCTTCACCTGTAAAATCAAAAGTTCCTATGTTTATATTTTCGGCCGTGCCGCCTTGTGTTAGCGAGCCAGTCCATGAATAAGAATTTACTGTTCCATTATTAATTTTCCATTTTATTGTTGCGGTGTTTAAGGTAGTTGTTCCAAAGTTTTTTAATGTAGTCTCAATATTTTTAGTTCCCTCTGAATATAAAACCCGGTCAATATTTGTTATATCAATTATTCCAACATCAATGGCTGCTGGTTCGGCATAAGTAAAAGTTAAGCCAGATTGAGGTAATACTCCTCTATCAAAAGCAAATTCATCTGTTTTGTTTGTTCCAATAATTGAGTTTTCCCATTTGTATCTTATGTGTCCAAAATATGTTTTACGATTGTTGAAATCTGAATTAGAATTGCCTCGTAAACCTATTTGTGGTAATAAGAATAAAAATCCTATATTATCATTAATAGAAAAATCGCCATAAACAAATTCTATTTTATTAGAAGTTTCGTAAAGTTTTATTTGAAAATTAATAATATCGTTTACACAGTTATTATTATTTCGCATATAATTTTTCCATTGAATAGTATATATTCGATTTGGAGCTGTTCCTTCCAATTTGGTCATTATTTCGCCAGTTGAAGACGAAACCATATTTACTCCAAAACCGGAAATGATATTGTTGCTTCCGGAAGAACTGCTTATATGGTCGGTATTTGTTGTGTTTACAGAGCTACCCATAGCAATATAACCATTTGTTTGAATACTAATTTGAGTGTAATCAACAGCATTATAATTGAAAGTAAATCCAATGTCTATAGCATTAAAACTTTCGTCGTCGTTTGCGACTGTTCCGTGAACAGTTCCGCCACTAATTTCCGTATAGGTTCCTTCTGGGTTTTGTGTAAAAACATAATTACTTACAGGGCTTGTTTGTGCAATAACTGAAGCTATTGCTATTGACAAGACTAAAAATAAGGATATTATTTGTTTCATTGTATGAAAAATTTATATTAATAATTATTTTTTTGAGCGGATAATTTTTTTGTAAAGATAAAAAAAAGGACAGCAAAAGAAACCCAACAATCTTATTACATGCTGCCCTAATTCAACTATGAAAAAACTATTTATTTATTTTCTACTATGTTTATTCGTTCTACTAGTTCTTGGTTTTGTTTTATAAGCATGTTTATTTGTGCTTGTTGTTTTTGTATTTGTGCTTGTTGTTCAATTGTATAAATAAATAACTCCTCCACTTTTTCGAGTGTAATCATTTGTAAGCCTTGTATATTAACAACACCATCATTAAGTATTTCTTCTCTTGACGGAACTCTTGGTAAATGATGATTTGTTTTTATAAATTCTTCAACATCTTGTAAATTACTCATTTGATAAATTGGATTTGCATTACTACATCCAAGATAATAGTTTTCAAATACATAATCGGGTACGTTCATATTAGTAGTAGTATTATATTTGTAAGCACCTGCAGCCACTGTTGTTGCAATAAAAGAAGTTGCTCTTACATTACCAGCTACTTCAAGCATCTCATTAGGAGTAGAAGTTCCAATACCCACTCTTCCGCTACCTAGTATTTTCATACGCTCAGTTAATCCTGGTGTAAAAAATCTAATGGCATTTGCAGATGCAGCTCCTGTTGAATTATAGTTTATCCAAAGTCCATCTTGCATTGTTGTGGATATATTCTGGACAATTCTAACATTAAGGTAGGGGTCTGTTGCTGCACCTGTAAGAATACGAACACCACGA
>JAOZLS010000507.1 GCA_029934705.1 Bacteroidales bacterium
ATGTTTATAAAATTAAAACTGAATTTATTGCTCCTAAAATACCTTACAGAGAAACAATTACAAAAGCAGCTCAGTCTTCTTTCAAACACAAAAAACAATCAGGTGGTTCTGGTCAATTTGGTGAAGTTTATCTAATAATTGAACCTCATGAAGAAGATAAGCCAAAACCATCAGCATTTAAAATTGGTGGAAAAGATTATGTTGTAAACGTTAGAGATACGCAAGAGATTGAGCTAAAGTGGGGTGGTAAATTAATTTTCTACAACTGTATTGTTGGTGGTGTTATTGAAAACAGTTATATGCCTGCAATTATAAAAGGTTTAATGGAAAAAATGGAAAATGGACCTTTAACTGGAAGTTATGCAAGAGATATTAGAGTTAGTGTTTACGATGGTAAAATGCACTCTGTTGACTCAAATGAAATTTCGTTTAAAATAGCAGGTTCAAAAGCTTTTTCTGATGCATTTAAAAATGCTGGACCTAAAATTCTAGAACCAATTTATAACCTAGAAATTATGGTTCCTGCTGACAGAATGGGTGATGTAATGAGTGATTTACAAGGAAGAAGAGCTACAATTTTAGGTATGTCAAGTATTAGAGGACTTGAAGTTATTAATGCAAAAATTCCTTTAGCTGAAATTACTAAATATTCTACAGCATTAAGCTCAATATCCGGTGGACGTGCCACTTTTGAAATTGAATTTGCTGAATACGCTCCAGTTCCAGGTGATTTACAAGATAAATTAATTAAAACTCACGCAGAGGAAGAAGAAGAAGATTAAATTTTTTTAATACTTTAAAAAACACTCTTTTTATATAAAAAGAGTGTTTTTTTATATAATCTCTATTTATTACTAAATTAATTTTACTTTTGAAGTATTATTTCAATTAAAAATTTACTGTGAAAATTCTTGACAGATATATTATTCTTAAATTTCTTAGTACATTTATTTTTTCTATTATATTAATAATAAGCATTGCTATTGTTATTGATTTAACTGAAAAAATAGATAATTTTATTGAAAAAGAAGCTCCTTTTAGGGCTATAGTTGTAGATTATTATTTCAACTTCATCCCCTACTTCACTAACTTATTTATGTTTTTGTTCATTTTTATTTCAGTAGTATTTTTTACTTCTAAAATGGCAGGGCGATTAGAGATTATAGCAATGATTAGTAGTGGAATTAGCTTTAGGCGAATAATGTATCCATATTTTATTTCGGCATTTATTTTGGCTATACTTTCCTTTACTTTAAGTAATTTTATTATTCCGGATGCCAATAAAGTAAGATTAAAATTTGAAAACACATACATTAACGGAACATATTATAATAGCGATAGAAACATTCACAAGCAAATAGAACCTGGCATTTTTTTATATGTCGAAAATTTTAATACCATAAACAATACAGCTTTTCAGTTTTCGTTAGAAAAATTTAAAGACAAAGTTTTACAGTCAAAACTAATAGCACAGAGAGCTACATGGGATAGCACAAAACATAAATGGAAATTATCTCATTATTACATTAGAGACATTATTGGTAGCAGAGAAAAGATTACAGAAGGCAGAATGCTCGACACTTTTATTAATATTACACCTCTAGATTTTAAACGGCGTGATTCTGAAATTTCTACTATGAATTACATGCAGTTAAACGATTATATTGAGGATATTAAGCTACGAGGCGAATCAAACTTAAATACATATTTACTGGAGAAACATCAAAGATGGGCATTTCCTTTTTCATCTTTTATACTAACTCTTATTGGAGTTTCCTTATCTTCTAAAAAAACAAAAGGAGGCACTGGCTTAAATATTGGTTTTGGAATTCTTATAAGCTTTTCATATATATTCTTAATGAGAATGACTTCTCAGTTTTCAATAAAAGGAGATTTATCACCCATGCTCTCAGCATGGATTCCGAATATTATATTTTTGGTAATTGGTGTTATTTTATACAGACTTGCTCCTAAATAGATGTTTTAAATTTTTGTAATTCTAAATTTATCAAAGAAACTTATGTAAATTGAGGAGGGTTGTTTCAAACAACATTTCAAAGAACTTTTTATATATTTATCACTCTTTGAATTGGTGATACACCTTTTACTTAGGTGCACCAGTTCTTTTGCATTGTCAGCTCAGCAAAAAAGGAGTAAATACGGTTGTTATGTTGATATGTATTAGTAGTTGAAAAGTTCATGGATAATGAGAGTTAAATATTAATTCAAAACGAATTTAGTCTAAATAGCTGAATATCAATTAAAAAGCATTAGTAGTATCGTTTGTTCAAAAACAGCAAAAGTCTCTTAAATCGCTTAAAAACAGCCTTATATAGGATTATTCCTAAAATACAGTAAACTCACAGTCTAAATTTAAGAACATTTGCCTTATAATGACCTAATACAGGGTGCAAACAGGAGTTTTATCTTTAAAAACAGACAAATGTCATAAGGTCTAATCTCTATTACTTAGTAGCCTAAAAGAACTTCTATTGAAAAAGATACATTTGCAGTAATAAAAAATTATATTTACAGCTTAATGAGAAATTGTAACCCAAAATATTAGAATTATAGTTATTTAGAAATTGTGTGCTTATAAAGCACGCAACTTTACTGCTTGTGAAATTTCTATATTTGTAATTTATTGCAGTTAGCATTGTTGTATTAAATTCTAAGGCAGTTTATTTTTGTGTTG